>NZ_JAUBPT010000004.1:0-32097 GCF_036700905.1 Microcoleus sp. S13_C3
GCATATTTATTATTTACGTAATCCTGTAACCATTTTTGAGAAACACCCGTGCTTCTAGCTATACCAGCCAAAGAAATTTTCTCCAACAGAAGTCGATCGATTAAATATGATTGTTTGTGAGCTAATTACTTTTTTGGTCGGATTTTCGACAAATTGGCGACCGCAACTTTGACATTTGTATTTTGGTTTTTTATTATGAATTGTACCATTTTTAACTATGTGCTTTGAACCACAATCCGGGCAATTTGGTCGTGAGGGTAGCATATTATATGACTAAACTAATATTTGCAGATACCAAGGATTCCAGCAAGAGTTACTTATGATAGCATAACTGTAACTCAATCTACATTCGAGCGCGTAAAAAATATTAAAATCACAAAATTTGATTGTGTGAGTTATAAAATTATCCTATGTATTCAATTACTGTAATTAAACTTCACTACATATTTATTACTACCGGCAAGTTAAGAGTGGATGCTAACCTACGCTATCTTTATACAGGTGAACAAAAGAAACTGGGAGCACCTCGCAAATATGATGGTAAATTTAACTCTAATGATTTGACTCGTCTTAAATTTGTGAAAAATCTCAAACCTGGAGTTTCATTATATACATTAGACCTCTTGCAAAAAAAATATGTGTTATACTTAAAAGTTTGCTCAAGTTTAGGTCAAACTTTGAATTATTGGGTTGATTGGCATCTCCTTAAACTTGCCGGGCCTGCTAGATTTAAAAATTGTCTAAACTTTCTATCATAGCACAAAATTATTTTGCAAGAGGTCTATTGGTAGTAGGCGAGTTGTTGTTTAAATTGTCAAATTAGTTTGGCTTGTATTTCTGAGGTTCAAGCCAATGGCAAAATCAAAAATGCTTTATTGTTTAGCACTGATATTCACCTACCACCTGAGCAAATAGTTGAATATTATCAGGCTCGCTTCCAGATTGAATTTATTTTTCGTGATGCCAAGCAATTTACGGAATTGTCTGATTGTCAATCTCGTCATTTACCAAGGCTTGAATTTCATTTTAATGCCAGTTTCATTGCCTTAAATTTAGCCAAAGATCAACTCTCTATTTGTCATTCATCTGCCAAGTATTTTGTGTTTTCAATTGCCTCTTATAAACGGCTGGAATTCAATAATCATCTACTTCGTACCTTTATTGATAAGTTAGATTTAGACCCGGATTTGATTTTAAATCACCCTAACCTTCCTTCAGTCTTGTCTTATGGTACTTTGGCTGCTTAAAAACTGTCCCGAGTATTGGTCTAAGTTAAACAAACTAATCCAGCGTTCTTAATAGTTAAAAACGTAGCGCAGAACTTGTATGATGCAACCAGCAACAGCAAAGAAGAACACCCAAATGCTGAGAGAGAAAGTAACTCTCTTCGGCGAAACAGAAATAAGGAATTTCATCAAGTTTTTGATAAACTAGAACAAGGAAAATCAAACTCTCAAGTAAAAAGTTACAAATCGCAAGAGTGGCGCAATCCACCCCCTCGGATTTTTATCTACAAAAAATCACCAATCACTGACAATGCACCTTCAAATTGAAACCTTCACTGTCCGCAAGCGGTTTGCCCTTACCATCAGCCGCGGTACAACAGCCCAAAGTACCAATTTATGGGTAAAATTAGCACACGAAGGCATCGAAGGCTGGGGAGAAGCTTCGCCGTTTTCCACAGGTTCTCGACCCCAAACTACCGAAATTCTGCTAGCCGCATTGCAGGAAGTTGCACCGCTGCTAGAAAAGTTTACTCCGTTCGATCGCCAAAAAATCGAACAAGTATTAACAGAGGTCAACTTACCCTCAGCCGCCCGCGCCGGCATCGACATGGCAATGCACGACTGGCTGGGCAAAAAAGCCGGCTTGCCGCTGTGGAAAATGTGGGGATTAGATCGATCGCGCATCGTGCCCACCTCCGTCACAATCGGCATTAATTCGCCGAGGAGTGCAAGAGAAAGAGTGCGCGATTGGTTTGGTAAAGATGCGACAGATCCAGCAAGCATCAAATACCGCGCCGTTAAGATTAAATTAGGAAATCCCGCCGGAATCGCAGCCGACAAAGCTATGTTAATAGCAGTGCTAGAGGAAGCACCAGCTAACATTCAAATCAGTGTAGATGCTAACGGCGGTTGGAGTTTAAAAGATGCAGCAGAGATGTGTTGCTGGCTGGAAAGATACAAGATAAATTATGTCGAACAGCCGCTTTCACCCGTCGCAGATATGGATGATTTTTCAGAACTGTACCGTCAATCGCCGCTGCCAATTTTTGCTGATGAAAGTTGCTTTAAGAGTTCCGATATACCCAAGTTAGCGCACTGCGTCCACGGCATTAATATCAAAATGATGAAATCAGGGGGATTGACTGAAGCAATGCGGATGATTCACACAGCAAAAGCCTGCAATTTGCAAGTAATGTTCGGCTGCTATTCAGATAGCGCGATCGCAAATACCGCAGCAGCACAACTTTCACCGCTAGCTGACTATTTGGATTTGGACAGTCACTTAAATTTATTAGACGATCCTTTCACCGGTGCGATCGTCGAAAACGGGTGTTTGCTGCCAAACGAGCGATCGGGATTGGGAGTGCGACGAATTGAGATTGTAGAATAGAAGTATCGTTAAACAGTTGACAGTTGACAGTTGACAGTTGACAGTTGACAGTTGACAGATAAAAACAAATCTGGAGATAGTATGATACCAGTAGAATCAATAGGAGAGCAAATTAATAGAGAAGCCAAGCTTTTCTTTGAAGAACACCAGCCGCCGACTGATTTAATTTTTGATGATGGTGCAGAAATGGAAAGCAACCGCCACCGTATAGCAATGACCGTTTTAATCCGTTCCGTAGAACAAGGTTTAGCTAACCGGAACGATTTTTTTGTCGGTGGCAATATGTTTATTTATTACAGCGCTAAACAGATTCGGAATCAGGATTTCCGAGGCCCGGATTTTTTCGCTGTGTTGGGTGTTGACAGCAATACTTCCCGACAAGGCTGGGTAGTTTGGGAAGAAAACGGACGTTACCCGGATGTCATTGTGGAACTGCTGTCGCCGTCAACGGCAAATCAGGACACAGGCAAAAAAAAGGATATTTACGAGCAGGTTTTTAGAACTCCTGATTACTTTGTTTTCGATCCTTTCGAGCCGAATTCTTTGCAAGGATGGCGTTTAGATGCCACCCTGCGTTATCAGCCGTTAGTCCCCAACGAGCGGGGTTGGCTGTGGTGCGAAACGTTAGGTTTTTGGTTGGGCACTTGGGAAGGAATTGTCGATCGAGAAACAGCGACTTGGGTGCGTTTTTTCGATGAATCTGGCAATTTAGTTTTGTTGCCGGAGGAAGCCGCTCAACAACAAGCCGAAGCCGCTCAACAACAAGCCGAAGCCGCTCAACAGCAAGCCGAAGCCGCTCAACAGCAAGCGGAACAGGAACGCCAGCGAGCCTCGCGACTAGAGGCCAGATTGCGAGAATTGGGAGAAGATCCGAGTGATCTTACCCTGAACCCAAATCACAGCTAACACCTAATCGATTTTAGATTTTAGATTTTAGCTTCAATCTAAAATCTAAAATCCCCCTCTTAAAAGTGAATCAATGACTAAAAACTATCCGATCAAAAATGGTAAAGTTGCAATCCTGCTGCACGAGGGAATTATTGGCACCTCCGGCAAAACTGGTTTAGCATTTTTGCGCTACAGCGAAGCACAAATTGTAGCAGTAATAGACCGCCAATGTGCCGGACAATCTTTACCTGAATTAACGGGCATTCCTCAACAAATACCGATAGTTGCTTCCGTTGCAGAAGCACTGCAATTTGCGCCGGATATTCTGCTAATTGGTATCGCTCCTTCCGGCGGTGTTTTGCCGGCGGAATGGCTGCCAGAAATTAATCAAGCGGTAGCAGCAGGTTTGTCAGTTGTCAACGGTTTGCACGCGAAACTTGCACCTTTGATCGCAGTTCCTTTAACCGAAAATCAATGGATTTGGGACGTGCGCCAGGAACCGAAATCTGTCGGTGCGATCGCCTCTGCTGCCGCCGCTAAATTAAGTTGTCGCCGCGTATTAACTGTCGGCACAGATATGAGCGTTGGCAAAATGTCAACCAGTCTGGAACTCAATCGCACTTGCTTGCGGCGGGGTTGGCGTTCCAAATTTTTAGCAACGGGACAAACTGGTTTAATGATTGGAAATGAAGGCCTTCCTTTGGATGCAGTGCGAGTTGATTTCGCGGCTGGTGCTGTCGAACAAATGGTGATAAAATTGGGTTCTGAATGCGATATTCTGCACGTAGAAGGGCAAGGTTCGCTATTGCATCCGGGTTCGACGGCGACTCTGCCGCTGTTGCGGGGTTCGCAGCCAACTCACTTAATTTTAGCGCACCGAGCCGGACAAACTAGCATTCGCAATCACCCGCACGTATCGATTCCTAAGTTATCAAAAGTGGTTGAATTGTACGAAATGTTAGCTGCCGCTGCGGGTGCTTTTGCTGGGGGAAAAGTGAGTGCGATCGCCCTCAACACTCATCACTTAAATGAAGCAGAAGCGCTGTTAGCAATAGCTGAAGTTCAAGCAGAAACGGGATTGCCTTGTACCGATCCCGTAAGGTTGGGCGCGGAGGTTTTGTGGGAGGCGATCGACAGTTGATATGCTACAATTAACAGCAACAAGCAAATCACTACATAAAACTATGACACAAACCTTTCAAGCAAAAACACTGACACTGCGCGATGTCAAAACAAAATTTAACTGCCAACTTGCAGAAGAGGAGCAATTCTTCCGCGAGTGGATTGACGATTTACCAGAAATTACTGATGAAGAAAAGCGATATTTAGACAAAGTAAAGGCTGGCTATGCTAACAGTGCCGACTACCCCATGATAGAAGATACCGTAAAAATGGTGGTACTGGCTCCCTTGCTATTTTTAGCAAATTTATACTTGAATCCGTTTCACATAGATGCAGAAAAATCGGTGGAACTTGTCACCGTGGATGAAAATATACTTGTCCGGGGAAGTATTGATGTTCTGCTTTTAATTGAATCTTTGTGGGTTGTTGCGATAGAAGCGAAGCGATCGCAATATTCCGTTGAAGCTGGACTTCCCCAGTTACTATTTTATATGCTGAATGACCCCAGTCCAGACAGACCAACTTTTGGGCTTCTGACAAATGGCAGCAACTTCAGATTTATCAAATTGATTAAACAAGACACTCCGCAGTACGCTTTATCTTATGAGTTCGTAATCGATCGCGCTAATGACTTTTACGAAGTATTTCGCATTTTGAAGCGATTATCTGGTATGATTTCCAGTTACAGCACTTTTACTTAAAGGCACAATATGGAACTAGATTCTGAAAGTAACAATAAATTCACTAAAGCTCACTTTGACTTTAACAATTTGCCCCAACTCACCAACCCTTGGCGACAGCTAAATCTACAAGGAGTAGCTTTAGGTTTGATTCGCTTGCCTGCTGGCGATGGCTACACATTTACTCACAGCCACGCAGAACAAGAAGAAGTTTATATTGTAGTTGAAGGCAAAGGCCTGATGGTTGTAGATGGGGAACTATTGACACTTGAGGGCGGCGATATTGTGAGAGTTTCTCCCGCAGCAAAGAGAGCATTAAAAGCTGCTGAAAATACAGCCTTGTTTGTTATCTGTAGTGGAGGATTGGCTGCAGGTTATCCCAAGCAGTCCAACGCGCGCTATCTGATAGATGATGGAATTCCCGATTATGACGATGTTCCGCCTTGGTATGAGGGAAATCCCGAAATTGCCGAGAGAAATGTGCGGTTAAAGGAAAGGATGTTGAAAGCTCAATCCAAACGAGACAGTCAACAGGAATCACAATGAATGAAAGTTCTTTTTCGTTGCCGCCACAATGCGCCATTCGCCCGGCCTCAGCTCAAGATATGAGGTCAATTAGAAGGTTAGTGTGGAGCGCCAAACTCGATCCAACTCAGTTGCGCTGGGAGCAATTCTGGGTCATCGAATGCGAGGGAAAATTGGCAGCTTGCGGACAGTTGCGGAACTTTGCGGGCGCGCAAGAATTGGGCAGTTTGGTGGTGGCGAAAGATTGGCGCGATCGAGGTTTCGGAAGCTACCTCACAAAATATTTAATTCAACAAGCTACAGAACCGCTATATTTAGAATGTTTGGGAAAGCGACTCGCATCATTTTATACTCGCTTTGGATTCGTAGAAGTTTCCGTACAAGAATTGCCGCAGTCGCTTAAATTCAAGTTCGGTTTGTCTCAATTAGCTAAAACTTTATTCAAAATTCCTGTAACAATTATGCAGTATCAAGCAGGTTGTCTATAATTATGACTTTTATGAATTTAAGATTCTGAATTTATGAATGGATTTTAAGTTCGACCTGTTCAATAATTGGATAACAGGGTGCGATCGACCTGCATCGATCAAAAACTCCTACCGCCTCCTGATATCTGCGTAAGTCTCGATCGCCTATTGTCTATGCCTAAATAGGTAGGTACACCTCAATATCGCATGGGGAGGGTGGGTGAGTTGCCAAGTTTACTTGCTTATATCATTGATCCGCTTACGGGCCCCTAATGGCGCACTGGGTGTCAGAAACCGGGTTTTTAGGGGTTTGGTGCGTAGGTTACGGACTAGATATTTATGGATATTCCGGATTGGGCGATCGAGACTGCGTAAGTTCATAATTCACTGTTTGCGGTAGTCCAGTTGGCTAAATTGGCACAGCCAGCCGCCTGATATGTAGGCAAAAACCTATGAGAAATGGTTGTTTGCGGGTTTATGAGTGTCATGTGCCAGTACCAGACTCGGAAAGTGGACTGCCGATCGCACCAAAGACATTCGACTCCTGGCAAATTAGTAAGTGTAAAGCAAGTGAGTCACAACCCAATCCAAACATACAACCCAAAAATAAAACATTTTCACAGCAGCAGTAATGCGGAATCAGCCAATCCCTAATGTAGCTAACAACATCTACCCTTAAGGTAAATCCCACCAACTGCTCAACCACTAAATCCTTAATTCAATACCTCGGAATTACTGGATTTAGACTCCCCGCAACCGCTTCGCAAATCCCCTCAACATTTCAAAAATTCTTTGCCTTTTATCCTGATAAAACCACGGAAGGCAAGAACAAGGAAATATCAAGGCAATCAATCAATCTTAACCGAGGAAATGCAGCCTCTCAAATAGCATAAACCGACAATTACACATCCCCATATATTTTAACACCACAGGAGTAAATATCATGTTCAACGTAGTAAAAGCTTTCGGCTCGATTTTCTCGACCCAAGGATACAGCACAGCTAACAATATGCTTATCAAAAATTACGTCAACACCAATTTTAACTACTTCAACGAAGAAGCAGTGGTTGATGAATCGATTTACCCGAATCAAACAGGTCGCGTCCGCTTTCAAGGTAGCTGGTGGCCCGCACGGTGCGATCGCCAAATCACTCTCACACCGGGAGACACGGTTTATGTCATCGGCGTTGATAACATCACTCTGTTAGTTTCCCTCGCTCCCGCAGACTAAATCAGAGCATGAGAGACCTGGTAATCAATTTTAACCAGGAAATGCTACGTTTCAAAGAGCCTCAAATAAGCCATAAAACTTCGATATATATTAACACAAAAGGAGTCAACAAAATGTTTAACGTAGTAAAAGCTTTCGGTTCTATTTTTTCTCTTCACACCTACAGCACAGAAAAGAATATCTTAATGGATAACTACATCAACACCAATTTCCACTACTTCAACGAAGAAGCAGTAGTTGATGAATCGATTTACCCGAATCAAACAGGTCGCGTCCGCTTCCAAGGTAGCTGGTGGCCCGCACGGTGCGATCGCCAAATCACCCTCACACCGGGAGACACCGTTTATGTCATCGGCGTTGACAACATCACTCTGTTAGTTTCCCTCGCTCCCGCAGACTAAACTAGAAAGTAATCTCAACCTTTTCACTGTCTGAGCCCCGACTTCTTCAAGAAGTCGGGGCTCAGACTATTTTGTTTTTTAGTGGCAATTTGGCTTAAATATCCCCTTTATTTCTTAGCCCGCGGAGGCGGGCATTGTTTGTGTAGTAGCGGTTTCAACCGCCGAATTATAAAGGAGGTAAGCGGTTGTACACTAAAATAAAATGGCATTTTTGAGAGCTTGTTTGTTGAGGCGATCGCGGAGTTGAGATTCGCTATTTTCTCGGGTGACTGCTGCTTTTTCTGATGCCTTAGCCGGCGGTAGTGGTTCGAGCAGTTGGGCTTGAGCTTCCTGAATTGAAGGGTAATTTTCAGCCCAGGATGAAATCGCTTCTGAAAGGACATCGATCTCATCGGATAAGGGTTCAATTAGCTGGGCTAGTTCGGTTAATTGTTCGGCCCCGAAGAGCGATCGCTGCTGAGTTAATAGTTCGATAAAGGAGTCGAACTTTTGTTCGGGGAGTGACATCGATTCCCGTTGGATTTTGTTAATTGTTTGGCGAACAAATTCGAGAGACAAATCTAATAATTGCGCGATCGTCTCTAAATTCATTCCAAACGCTATCATCCGGCGAATGGCTTCTAACTTCGCTTGGCGTTCACCTTGTTCGAGTCCTTGTTCGAGTCCTTGTTCGAGTCCTTCTTCTAAACCTTCTTGCTTGACTTCCTGGTAAAATCGAGTTTGTCTGAGTTCGCTTAAATTCAACATGGCGGCAATTTCCTCGCGGCTTTTCTGGGGGAGTTTGTAGACGATAATTGTTTCGATGAGGTTAATTAAATCGCGTAGAACGGTTGGATCGGACAACTGTTGTCGGGCCATTGCGATCGACTGCCGTGCTTGTTCTGCTGCTGTCTCTGCTGGCTCGATTACCAGTTTAACAACATTCACTCCGAGCGATCGATCTGCGGCTTCTGGCAATTCATCGAGGTAAATCCGTTGGACGCGCTGACTCGTTAAGAGTTCCTGAAATTGCAGCATCTGTTCGTGTTCGATGCGACGATTGGGATAGATGACAACCACGCGCCAAGGATTGAGGGGTTTGTATTGTCGCAGATAGAGAAAGAGTTCGCCGAAGATGCGGTAGTACAAGTCGGCATCGGGTTGAAACTGAACTTCAGCTAAGTAAAATGGTTTTTCAGGTTCTTCGGTTTTGGGGAGAAATAACCCGTCGATGCGGAATGCCAGTTGTTTGATTTCGCGGGAGGTGAATTCATAGGCGGCGGCTTCGTCTGGGGAACGATCGATCAGTTCAAAGAAGAAGCGGGGAAATTCCTGAAACAGGCTGTAGAAAATGGTGTCTGTTTTCATGAGTTGTCGATGCGAATCGAAGATGGGTACTATACCATGCCAAGAGAGGAACAACCATGACACAAGAACCGATTTTTTAAGAAAGCAGTGGCAACGTATTCGCTGACCTCGGTCTGAAGGATGCAGATGAACTTTTTATGCGGGGCAAAATAGGGATTCAAGTAATCCGTATCCTGAAACAACGCAACTTGAAACAACGCGAAGTTAGTCAACTTCTTGGCATTCCACAGCCAGAAGTCTCTCATTTAATGAACGGAGAGTTTCAACGCTTGGGCGAGGGAAAACTACTGCTTTTCCTCAAGCGACTCGATACAGAAATTACTTTACATCTTCGCCCTCGTAATGGGGGAAATCAATCTGCTGAAATTGCGATCTCGCTATAGGGGTTGATGAAAGCGGATGGTAATGTCGTTCGTGATTGTATCCGCACCTTCGTAAATGCGATCGCGCAAGCGTGCGCGGCTAGCGCGATCGCGTTCATCAATCGCAGACTTCAACCGCAACAACGCCCGAATCTTCGCCAGCAGATATTTCCGTTTAATCGGCTTGCAAATAAAATTATCTGCGCCACAATCTAGCCTATAAACTAAGCTGAGAGTAGAGTCTTAGCCAACGCAATAACCTGACTGTTCCAAAATTCCTCAAAAAACAGAATGCAAATAATTCTAGAAGTCCCCGATCGCCCGTGGTGAAAAACTGCAACCATTGGCCGATCGCCTCCCATAAGCCCTCGATCGCGCACTCCAGGAACTCACCCCCCCAGAGACGATCGCCAAATCGTCGAACTATTCGATCGCCATACATCCAGCACTCTATCCCAATCGGAAGCAGTCGAACTCGATCGATACTTGCTGCTAGAACCTTGGGTGCGCTTAGCCAAAGCTCATGCTTACAAACAGTTACAGACAGCAGCATGAGTTATGTATCAGGCACTTTGCGTCGGTTAGTGACTCAATGCGCCCGATCGCAATGCGAGTATCGATCTAGAAAACATTGCTATTATCGATCGCCATAACTCGATCGATACAATATACCTGAAAAAAGAACTTAAATATCCAGCGATACGTTCAGCATCTCTTATCTAATTTCGGCAGGGTTTATTTCAATAAACCGTGCCTTGAGTATGCTTAAATAAGTTGAGACACATACTAACCATATTTAAACCAGTGAACTTTCAATCAGTCATTGCCACCTTAAACAAATTCTGGAGCGATCGAGGCTGCCTGATCGCCCAATCCTACGACACAGAAAAAGGTGCAGGAACCATGAATCCCCACACCTTTCTCAGAGCAATCGGCCCCGAACCTTGGTCAGTCGCCTACATCGAACCCTGTCGCCGCCCCACCGACGGACGCTACGGCGAAAATCCCAACCGCTTCCAACATTACTATCAATATCAAGTTTTAATTAAACCCTCTCCTCCCAATATCCAAGACATCTATTTAGACTCCCTCCGAGCATTAGGAATTCGCCCAGAAGACCACGACATTCGTTTCGTAGAAGACAACTGGGAATCGCCCACCCTCGGAGCTTGGGGCGTCGGCTGGGAAGTCTGGCTCGACGGCATGGAAATCACCCAATTTACCTACTTTCAACAGTGCGGTAGCATTGACTGTCGCCCCGTCTCCATTGAAATTACCTACGGACTAGAACGCCTAGCAATGTATCTCCAAGAAGTCGATGCGATGACCAAAATTCAGTGGAAAGATGGCATCACTTACGGCGACGTTCACCTGCAAGGAGAAATAGAACAGTGTACTTATAACTTTGAAGCTTCCAATCCAGAATTGCTGTTTACTCTATTTGGATTGTACGAGCAAGAAGCCGAACAATTGACAAAAAAAGGATTGGTTTTGCCTAGTCTTGATTATGTGTTAAAATGTTCTCACACTTTCAATTTACTCGATGCTAGAGGTGTGATTTCGGTAACGGAAAGAACTCGGTATATTACCAAAATTCGCAATTTGGCGCGGCGAGTAGCTCAGCTTTATTTGGAACAGCGCGAA
This sequence comes from Microcoleus sp. S13_C3, assembly GCF_036700905.1. Taxonomy (NCBI): domain Bacteria; kingdom Bacillati; phylum Cyanobacteriota; class Cyanophyceae; order Oscillatoriales; family Microcoleaceae; genus Microcoleus; species Microcoleus sp. S13_C3. The sequence continues at coordinate 11,284 of NZ_JAUBPT010000004.1, forward strand.
AAGCTGGGTTTTCCTTTAGAAAAAGCTGTAAAAGTTTGAGTTTGAGTGGGATTGTGGGGAGTAGGGGGTTGGGCATCTTGCCTGCTTCCAGAACGGGCAAGATGCCCGTTCCACAAAGAGTCAGTTGGATTGTGGGGCGGGCATCTTGCCTGCTTCCAGAACGGGCAAGATGCCCGTTCCACAAAGAGTGAATTGGATTGTGGGGCGGGCATCTTGCCTGCTTCCAGAACGGGCAAGATGCCCGTTCCACAAAGAGTCAGTTGGATTGGGGAGTGGGCATCTTGCCTGCCTCAAAAACGGGCAAGATGCCCGTTCCACGAAAGCCATATTTTTAATTAATTAAATGCCTAATTATTCGGACAATAATACAGAAACAAATCCTCAACTGCGAATTGATAATGTTAGTTTAAAAACACCGATCGCCTCAAGTTATTTGTTGGAAAATATCTCGTTTCAGGTACACAAGGGATCTCGCGTGGCAATTGTTGGCCCTTCAGGTGCGGGGAAAACAACGCTGTTGCGGCTGCTAAATCGACTCAGCAGTCCCACCAGCGGCTCGATTTATCTGGAAAATACAGAATATCGCCAAATACCTGCGATCGAACTCCGCAAACAAATCACCCTCATCCTGCAAGAATCCAAGCTTTTGGGGATGTCGGTGCGAGAAGCATTGGCTTATCCTTTGAAGCTGCGGGGGGTGACTCCATCAAACATTGCTGAGAGAATTGGCGGGGCGATCGAACAACTGCACATACCCCAAGAATGGCTCGATCGCACCGAATTGCAGCTTTCCACAGGCCAAAAACAGCTCGTGGCGATCGCCCGCGGCATCATCCTGCAACCAAAAATCTTGCTTTTAGACGAGCCAACATCCGCCCTAGACGCAGGAAAAGCCGCCCACCTTTTGCAAGTATTGACACAGCTAACAAACGGCCAAACCACAATTGTAATGGTAAACCATCAATTAGAATTAGCCGAGCAATTTAGCACGCGGATTCTGCATTTACAGCGCGGAAAGCTCATCGAAGATTTGCCCTCTCATCAAATAAATTGGGTGCAACTGCGGCAAAATTTAATCCAAGCAGAAGCAGAAGCCCAACAAGAATGGTGAACAACGTAAAAAACATTTAGTGTGTATTTTGAAAACTATTAAAATTATTGTGGGGTGGGCATCCTGCCCGCCCAAAGATGCAGCACACTTCGCACCCTACATAATCAATGGGCTCCCCCAGCCCCCGCACCCGGTTTCACCTTTTTAAAACCCAAAATAGCAATCCCACTTAACAGCAAAGCAATTCCCACAAAGTAAAAACAATCATTAAAAGCCATTACATAAGCTTCACGGCGGACAATATTATCAATTACCTTAATTGCCTGGTCTTTCGCCACGCTTAAATCTGCACCGCGACTCACAAAATACTGAGTCATTTGATTAATTCGCTCCTGCGTTGCCGGATTGTACAAAGAAACAGATTCCCCCAATCGATTCGAGTGAAATTGCTCGCGTTGCGTCACCAAAGTTGCTAGCGCCGCAATCCCCATCGAACCTCCCATATTTCGCATCATATTAAACAAACCAGAAGCAGAACCAGCCTCGTGTTTCTCCATACCAGCAGTGGCAATAGTTGACAGCGGCACCATAATTAAAGGCTGTCCCAATGCCCGGACTAATTGCGACCAACGCAACTGATCGATACCCGTCTCGTGAGTCATGCTGGCATTCATAAAACAACTCACCGCAAACAAACTCACACCGATACCAATCATCACCCGCATATCGATTCGCTGCATCAATTTCGGCACCATCGGCACGATGAATAACTGCGGCACCCCAGCCCACATAATCACCTCGCCAATTTGCATGGCATTGTACTGCTGAATCTGACCTAAATACAGGGGCAAAATGTACACTGAACCGTACAATCCCACCCCCAAGGATATATTGACAATAGTAGCTAAACCGAAATTGCGGCGAGTCAGCAAGCGCAAGTTAATAAAAGGTCGTTTGCGAGTTAGTTCAATCCAGAAAAAAGCGCTGAGAAATATTGCTGCAATTATGCTTAAACGCACAATAAAATCAGAACTAAACCAGTCCTTGCGGCTGCCTTCTTCTAACACGACTTGCAGGGAACCCAAGCCGATCGCCATCGAGATAATTCCCCACCAGTCGCCCTCTTTTAGCAGTTCGAGTTTCAGCGGTGCGGGGGCGACGGCGTACCACACCGCAGCTAGCAGCAGCAGCCCTGGAATTAAATTTAAATAAAAGACATATTGCCAGCCGTAATTCTCAGTCAGCCACCCTCCCAATGTCGGCCCGATGGATGGTGCAAAAGTAGCTGTCAGTGCAAACATCGCCATGCCGATTGGCTGCTTTTTGGGCGGCAAATTCGTCAGCAAAAATGTAAAAGACATCGGAATTAAAATGCCGCCTGACAACCCCTGCAAAGCCCTAAATACAATCATTGAATTCAAATTCCACGCCCAAGCGCAGCACATGGAAAAGAAGATAAAGAAAGCGGCATTTACCAAGAGATAGCGGCGGAATGAAAACACTTGTGACAGCCAACCACTAATCGGAATTACTACAATTTCTGCGACTAGATAGGCGGTGGAAATCCAAGAACCTTCTTCTAAGGTTGCGCCTAAAGATGCTTGAATATCTTTGAGAGATGCGTTGGTGATTTGGATGTCCAAAACTGCCATGAAAGCGCCGAGAATTGTTCCCATGACGCCGATCCAGGTTTTTAAGGGAACGCGATCGCTCTGCTGTGGTATTGCACTGCTATTTGCCATTTGTTTAACCTCTGGTTGCGTAATTAATTTGGATGTTTTAACCGCAGAGGGCGCAGAGGGCGCAGAGAAAGAGAAGAGAAGAGAGAAGTTTACAAATTGTTGAGGATTGCTAGAGTTACAGTCATATCTTAGCTTTGGGAATGTTGTTTAATGTTGGCATTTGTGATGTGACGCTAAATCCTTAGTGCGAAATTAAACCCATTTTTTGATAAAGTGGTCGGACTAAGTTTTTTAAAGCTGGCAACTGTTTGGTAAAAATTATCGAGCCTAAAACACAAATTATACCTCCAATGATGACTGTGTTGGCAGCGCCGATATAATTTGCCAATCCGCCGGCAACTAAATTACCAAAGGGTGTCACTCCAAAAAATGCCATCGTGTATATGCTCATCACTCTTCCGCGTTTGTCGTCTTCCACAATTGTTTGCAAAAATGTGTTTCCTCCTGCAAATTGCAAAATGAAACCAAACCCCACAAACAACATCATGATTAATGACAGCCACAAGACGCGGGACACACCAAAACCTATCAGTCCACATCCCATAATTGCTGGTGAAATCGCAATCCATTTGCCGAGGCCAACTACACTTTTGCGCGAAATCAAATAAATCGCCCCTGCGAAGGCGCCGACTCCCGAAGATGCCATCAAAAAGCCGAGGGTTTGTGCGTCGCCGTGCAGAATTTTGGTGGCAAAAATAGGGACTAATACTGTGTGTGACATTCCGGCAAAACTGACTAACGCTAATAGCAGTAAAATTGCTCGAATCGGGGGAAACCCGAAGGCATAAACGAATCCTTCTTTTAATCTTTGTAAGGGTTTGGTATTAGTTGCTGCAATTTTACGGGCTTTGATTTGCATCGCTAATAAGCCTGCAATTACAGCGATGTAGCTGAGTCCGTCAATGAGAAAGCAATAACTTGCGCCGACTGTAGCTATTAGCAAACCTGCAATGGCTGGGCCGATTAATCTGGCTCCGTTGAACATGGAAGCGTTGAGGGCTATCGCATTTGCTAAATCTTCTTTCTTTTCTACAAGTTCCGGTATAAAAGCTTGCCGTGCCGGCGCATCAAAGGCGTTAATTCCGCCTTGAAAGAAACTCAGCACCAGGATCTGCCAAATGTTAACGACTCCTGTTAGCGCTAAAAATGCTAGGGCTAAGGATTGAACCATCGCTAATATTTGAGTAGCAATTAGGACTTGGTGGCGGTTCCAGCGATCGATGAAAACTCCTGCAAAAGGCAGTAAAATTAATGTGGGGATTTGACTTGTAAATCCCACCACGCCGAGCATCCAAGGTGAATCGCTCAAATTGTAGACAAGCCAAACAGTAGCGACTTGCGTCATCCAATTGCCAATCAGTGAGATGCCTTGTCCTGCAAAAAACAGGCGATAATTTCTCGATCGCAGCGCTGGAGGAAGTTTTATTGTTTTGATTTTTGCTAGTAGATTCATGCGAGAGTGCGGCTAGAGCAATCCTATTTGATTGGTAAACATTTTTTAGGGGTAGCGCCCCTGTACCCCTAATTAGCGAAGGGCAATCATCGGGGGACTGCCCCTAGACTCATTATTACGAATCATTGAGAATTGCGATATGAGCCGGATGTTCTATTTTCACAACTCCGGAAAACTGAGATGTTGACCATTCTCAATAAGCTTTTTAGGAACAGGCTTTCCGGCCTGTTCCACAAGAAAATGCACTCTTTGTGGAACAGGCCGGAAAGCCTGTTCTTGAGAATGGTGCAAGATGTGAGGAAAACCAAGATTTGAGTAGAGTTAAATTTTTGGCCGCAGGAAAACGATCGCCACCTTTAAATTTTTCTGTCGCGATCGCTTGACTAACGAGAAATTCCTTCCCTCAATTAATGCTCAACAGCCAAGTACCGAGGTAACGCAGCAAGGGAACGTCACCGGGGGTGCGGATGCGGACGTTGAAATGGTACATTCCGCCGGGAGATGGGTTTCTGACGTTGGAGAGTACAACCTCAACATTGTTGCCGGCGGCAATTGGTTCTTTGGGATAAATTTCTATGAATCGATTTTCTTTGTCCCAGATTACTTCTTGCAATTCTATTGTTTTGTCTTTGACGCGCACTTTAATGTCTTTTTGGTCAAATTCGCCTTTGTAGTAGTCTGGATAGGATATGTTCAGTTGGGCGATCGCCAAACTTACTTTTTTGGAAGGAATTCGCAGCCGATATCTATCGCCGCTCATCCCGGCTGTACCGTAATCCAAGCGATAGTTTAATTGGTTGGCGCGATCGGGGCCGCCGAAAATCGTGAATCCTGGCATGGACTGGGCTAAACTGATGGCGGGTAATCCAGCCACCAAGCAACCTGTAACCGCTAGTGCTGAAAATAATCGTCGCATAACAACTCCTCTAATTAAACTCTTGGTGAACCTTAAATATTGCTCGCCCGAAATTTACGATCGTGCCTACAATATATCGAATGTCTCAGCAATTTGATGAGGGCGAGCGATCGCCGGCTGAGGTCACTTTTTTTTGCGTAATTTTTGCGTAATACTGATAACTGACATTCAGACTACAGAATTAGGCGACATAAAATTATATCATAATCGGTGGCAAACTTAACAGTTTAGCGAATTTGAATGTATAAGATAAGTTAAAGATACGGGTCGAATTTGGGCGATCGGCTTTAGTATCAACGAGAGAAGTTTAGGGCAAGGGCTGCTTCAATGTAAAGCAAGGCATCGGGCGATTAAAAATCGCACTTCAAGAAACCTGCGGAGGCAGGTTTTGTCTGTGTAGGCGCGGCTTCAACCGCCCTGGAAAGGCTTAAATAAGGAGAGTTCATGAAATTAGCGATCGCAAAAGAAATAGCAGCAGGGGAACGCCGGGTGGCTTTAGTACCCGACGCTGTAGCCCGATTAGTCAAACAGGGCGTCGAAGTTTGGGTTGAAGCCGGTGCCGGCGCACAATCCTTTTTCTCGGATCTTGCTTACGAAGAAGCGGGAGCTCAGGTTGTCGCCGATACCGCTAGGCTGTGGGGCGAAGCCGATGTCGTCGTGAAAATCGGGGCCCTGCAAGAATCAGAAGTTCATCAACTCCGGGAAGGAGGCGTTTTCATCGGATTTTTGAATCCTCTGGGAGATCCAGCTTTAGTGCAGCGTTTAGCCGATCGCCAAGTAACGGCATTCAGCATGGAAATGATCCCGCGCACCAGCCGCGCTCAAAGCATGGATGCGCTGTCATCTCAGGGTAACGTCGCCGGTTACAAAGCGGTATTGATCGCAGCCGCAGCATTGCCAAAGTATTTTCCGATGCTGACAACGGCGGCGGGTACAATTCGCCCCGCGAAAGTATTGGTAATGGGTGTGGGCGTTGCGGGCTTGCAGGCGATCGCCACGGCGCGCCGTTTGGGTGCGGTAGTCGAAGCCTTCGACATCCGCCCGGAAACAAAAGAACAAGTGCAAAGTTTGGGCGCTAAATTCCTTGATGTCGAACTCAAGGAAGAAACCGTCGCCGCCGGAGGCTATGCTAAAGAACTATCTGAAGCGGCTAAAGAATACACCCGCCAAGTGCTCACCCAACACGTCAGCGCTTCCGATGCAGTGATTACAACCGCTCAAGTTCCCGGCAGAAAAGCACCTATTTTAGTTACTAGAGAAATGGTTTCTCAAATGAAGCCCGGATCGGTAATTGTTGACCTCGCGGGCGAACAAGGCGGCAATTGCGAATGCACGGAAGCGGGGAAAGATGTTGAATGGAACGGCGTTAATGTCATCGGCCCGATTAATGTGCCCTCGTCGATGCCTGTCCACGCTAGCGAAACTTACTCGAAGAATATCTCCTCTTTACTTCAGTTGATGGTGAAAGATAAGGAACTCAATTTGAATTTTGAAGACGATATCATTGCTGGTGCTTGCGTTGCCCGCGACGGTGAGATTAGTAATCAGCGAGTTCGCGATGCTTTGGCCGCTCAGGCTTCAGCCGTCAGTTAGATTCTGTCGTTATGAGGCAAAGTCCGGCAGTCCGATAGTCCGGCAGTCCGATAGTCCGATAGTCCGGCAAGGGTTGAAACCCCTGCCTCAAAGCTCAAGTCCTCTGAAGAGGACTGAAGAACTGATTAAATATCTCCAAAAAAGGCTTTTTTGAACAGGCAAGATGCCTGTTCCACAAGAATTATTGGAGATGTTTATTAGTCCTCTTAAGAGGACTTTTGCTATGAGTCAGGGAATTCATTCCCTGGCGGACTGGCGGACGCAACCGGAAACGAGTTATTTCCAATTACCAATTACCAATTGTTATGGCAGAAGGATTGATTGCAGGTTTAGTGGTGTTTACTCTAGCGTCGTTTGTGGGATTTGAAGTAATTAATAAAGTCCCGCCGACGCTGCACACACCTTTGATGTCGGGATCGAATGCGATTTCGGGAATTGCGGTTTTAGGTGCAATTCTGATTTCTGGCCAAGGTAATGTAACTGTTACTTCGATTTTGGGGACGATCGCGATCGCCCTGGCCACAATTAACGTAGTCGGCGGTTTCTTAGTAACCGATCGCATGCTGCAAATGTTCAAGAAAAAAGAGGTTAAAGCGTGAGCGATTTTCTGCCCAGTGGCATTCAACTAGGTTATTTAGTTGCCGCATCTTTGTTTATTATCGGTTTGAAACAGTTGGGTTCCCCTGCAACCGCGCGTCAAGGGAATGTGTTAGCTGCGATCGGGATGTTAATTGCGATCGTCGGTACGTTGCTGGAAAAGCAAGTAGTCAGCTACGAATTGATTGCTGTCGGAATTATCGTCGGTTCCATTTTGGGAACAATTATGGCGAATACCGTGGCGATGACGGATATGCCGCAGATGGTGGGTTTGCTTAACGGTTTCGGGGGCGCGGCTTCTGCACTCGTTGCTGTGGGCGAATTCTGGCGCTATCTCAGCATCCCGCAATCGCCAACTCCAGACGCGACAATCACGATCCTTTTGGGTGTGCTCATTGGCGGAATTACTTTCACTGGTAGCCTTGTGGCGTTTGCGAAACTGCAAGAATTGCTACCGGGTGCGCCAATGACGTTTCCGCTGCAACAGCCGTTTAATGCCATGCTGGCGATCGCACTTTTAGCCGGCAGCGGTTATATGCTGTTTAATCCGGAGGATGTGCCGGTATTCCTGGGTTTGGTGGCGATTTCCAATATTCTGGGAATCATGTTTGTGCTCCCGATTGGGGGCGGTGATATGCCGGTGGTGGTGTCGCTGCTTAACTCTTATTCGGGGATTGCGGCGAGTGTGGCTGGGTTCATTTTGATGAACAATATGCTGATTATCGCTGGTGCATTGGTGGGCGCGTCGGGGATTATTTTGACGCAAATCATGTGCAAGGCGATGAATCGATCGCTTGGTAGTGTGCTGTTTAGCGCGTTTGGTAGCGGTGGCGGTAGTGCTGCGGGTGCTGCTGGGGCTGCTGGTGATGCGATCGACAAAACTGTTCGCAGCATCAATCTCGAAGAAAGTGCGATGATGTTGGGTTATGCGCGATCGGTTGTAATTATTCCGGGTTACGGGATGGCTGTAGCGCAAGCACAGCACGCCGTGCGCGAGTTAGCCGACGGTTTGGAAAAAATGGGTGTTGACGTGAAATACGCGATTCACCCGGTGGCTGGGCGGATGCCGGGGCACATGAATGTGCTGTTGGCGGAAGCAAACGTGCCTTATCCGCAGTTGTACGATATGGACGATATCAATCCGCAGTTTGAAGAAACGGATGTGGCGTTGGTGATTGGTGCGAATGATGTGGTGAATCCGGCGGCGCGTCACGATACGGCGAGCCCGATTTATGGGATGCCGATTTTGGAGGTTGATAAGGCTAAGCATACGATCGTAATTAAGCGCGGGATGAGTGCTGGTTTTTCGGGTGTAGATAATGAGTTGTTCTACAAGGATAAGACGATGATGTTGTTTGGTAGCGCTAAGGATGTGGTTGCCAAATTGGTTTCTGAGGTGAAGCAGTTGTAGGATTTTTTAGGACTCAATAAAAACCTGGTTTCTCCAAGAAACCGGGTTTTTGTTTTGGGTGTGTTTTGAGAAACTCGGCGGTTGAAACCGCGTCTACACAAACAAAGTCCGCCTTCGCGGACTAAGAAAATAAGCGGATATTTAAGTCTGATTTGGTATCAATATTCTTCAGTCGGCGGAGGCCGACTTCGTTTGTGTAGCAGCGATTTCAATCGCCGAATCTTATAAGATGATACAAATGCTGCACCGATATTCAGGATATATATTGGTTCACATATTCACTGGAGATGGGTGTATGTGAAAATCCTTGTTCTCTGGCTTTTTGAAACCATTTTTCTGCTGAGGTGCGATCGGCTGCTACACCATCAGCACCGCACAGATAAATTCCTGCTAAGTTGTTTGAGGCAACACCATAGCCTTGCTCGGCGGATTTGATGTACCATTTAATTGCTTCTAATATTATCCTTTCTCGACCTAATCCTAAATGGTACATACTGGCAATGATGCACTGCGCTTCAGGATTCCCTTGTTCTGCTAATGGTTTTAACAAGGTAAAGGCTTCGGTATAATCTTCGTTATTAAAAGCGGCTAGACCTTTTTCTAAGTCAGGCATTAACGGTCATTAATAAATTCAATATACTATAATAGCATTAAACCAATTCAGGAAACATTTCCATGAACAGGCAAAAAATACTCCTAGATCCGGTTTTACCGACAGAAGAAGAAACAATAGCTATCAAATTGTTGGATAAAATGCTAGGTCTCAAGACAGAAAATGGTGATACTAAGACATTAAAAGTAAAACTTTTGGAAGTTGATGGGGAATCGATCGCACTTCCTGAATCGCTCTATCAATTGTTGTGTCAAGCTGCACATTTAATGGCGGCTGGTAAAGCAGTGTCTTTAGTGCCAATTGAGCAAGATATGACTGTTGAAGAAGCTGCGACTTTGCTCAATGTGTCGCCAGAATTTGTGGTCAAATTACTCGATGATGGGGAAATTGCCTATGGAAAAGTAGGAAACCAGCGGCGGATAAGTTTGGCAAGTGCGATCGCCTATAAACAGCAGCGTAGTGTTAAGCGCCGTGAAATTCTCAAGGAATTAGCTGAGTTTAGCCAAGAAGAGGAATTGCATGAGACTAGAGTATACAGCTAGCAGGTTGATTCCTTATCCTGTAGTTTTGGATTCCTGCGTGATATTTCCTATGCACTTGCGTGATACGCTCTTCCGTGCTGCGGAGATTGGGTTGTATGATTTATATTGGTCGCAAGAAATTTTAGACGGTGCAACTCGCAATCTTGTTAATACTGGAAGGATGAAAAGTGAGAGGGCGGCGCGTTTTGAGGCTGCACTTAAAGAAGCTTTTCCTAATGCAATGGTTGAAGTTCCAGAGAATTTGATTCAACAGATGACTAACGATCCAGGCGATCGTCATGTCGCTGCGGCTGCGGTAGTTGCTAAAGCTGAAGTTATTGTTACATCCAACCTGAGAGATTTTCCACGAGAGTCTTTAAACCCTTGGGGAATTACGGCTATGCACCCCGATGTTTTTCTGAATCGTCTTTATGAGGTTGCACCGGATTTGATGGCTAATGTAGTCAGCCAACAAGTTGAGGATTTGAAAAATCCACCCCTGACAGTTGATGAATTACTTGTCAGGTTGAGGGAAGAAGTTCCGGTTTTTGCAGATAAGATTCAACGTTATTATGAAAATATTTCGTAAGTTGTAGTTAAGGGCGATCGCTATGCAGTCGATTTTTGACTTCAGAAGGATCTGCTGTCCCAAAAAATAGTTCCAACGCCTCGATGAGATTCTGTCGCGCTTCTTCTATAGCAAAACCATTTGATTTGTAAACAATGGATTCAATCATCACAACCGTTTCAGGTTGTTCTACATTCACGACTCAAATAGACTTGCTATATATTGTCACCTTGGCTGGCAATATCAATTTCTGGGCAAAGGGATACATATCCGTCGCCTTTTCGTTCAATAATTGCTGTAAACTGTTGTGTTGACTTCATAATTTGAAGTGGCGGACTGCCAAGCTCAGACAATTATAGTTTTACTTGAGATTATATCACATCTTTCGCTGTTCGGTGGAGACGGGCGATCGCCCTATACAATGCTAGCTTGGTTTAAATAGTCACGGGCGATCGGTGCTAGTCAAATATACCTGCGATCGGAGATTTTTTAAATATAATGAAATCCTAAAGAATTAATAGAAGTGCAAAAATTGTACTAACCTTAGAGCTAAAGTCAATTCAATTAAAAAATTTTCAACTATGTCAGATCAACCTTTTAACATCCGCCAACTAAATGACCTAGATTATGACGAAGCAGAACCACTCCTGGAAGATTATCAGGAAACGCTAATCGAGCTATTTGTCAATTCTCCCGAAGGAGAAGAATACTGTAAAACTTATCCAGACGTGGGATTTTGGATCTCGCAGTTCATTTATTACGGTTTCGGCTATGAAGGTTTTACGCTGCCTCGCATGAAAGTGGAAGATGTGGCAACTGTAGTCGAAGAGTTGTTTCCCAGGAAAGTGAGTTTGCTTTCGCCGGAAGAAGGTGAAAATGCTATCCCGGAATTATTGGCGTTCTGGCAATTTTTGAAGCGAGAATTTAAACTGCGAAATGCCACTTCAATTATCAAATACCTGCGGGATATCGAGCCGGAATTTAAGGAGATTATGGAAGATTCCTCTAAATTTGGATTTGCCAAATCCTTTGTAACGCTCGGTCATCAAGCAGGGTTTGATATGAGTACGGGGGAAGGTCTAACACAATTTCAGGAGATATATAATGCTAGCATTGCTCCTCTACTTGCAGCTAAAAACTCCGATACATCGGGATTTTCCAGCCAACCGATAAGTGGTAGTGCTGTCAATGAATCTAAAGCAAGTAAAGAAAAACAAAAAAAAGCAAAAAATACGGCGGCTGAATCGAAAAAACGCAACCGCACTAAGAAAAAATGAGGTTTAGCAAGTATCTATCCTCACTTCACTCTTCTTCTGATTCTTCTCAGCATCTTGTTAGCTTCTTCCCTCCCGCGAAACTTCCAAACTAATAAATAACACATCAAACAAAACCCGAAACTTCCTAATACGATCGCACTTTCTTCCGGTGAGTTGGTAGTTCTCTCGAACTTCCCACTCTTCGGACTTGCTTGGATTTTGTTAGTTCGATCTACCGTTCGATCGCCCGCTTGCAAGTTAAAATTGTGTTGTTCAATCGCATTACTATTTTTAAATTTTCGATCTATTTCTTGAAATGACTTCGCCTGTTCGCAGCTTGTTAAGGATAATCCCATAAGGATAAAAATTAAGAAATAACAGCGAAATTTCATGATTTTTACCTTTCGGTCAGCGAAAAAGAGAATAAATCCATATAGGGCTTACTGACTCCGACAAAGAAACCGGGTTTTTACCTAATCTGTCGGTAGCCACGAAGTATTTTCCTAAAAAACCCGGTTTCTGGGCCCGTATCTCCAGGACTATTCTATCTACTATAATAGCATTAAACGAATTCAGGAAACATTTCCAAACTAAACCAGGAAACTGATTCAATGCCGTCTATATCTTTTGATGCTTACCTCAAGTCGATTCAAAATAACCTGCAAAAAGGTAGCGAGCGCAGCCATTATTCAGCGCTGAAAGATTTGCTGGATGACTCAGACAAGGGGATTGATGCCGTCATTGAAGAAAAAGGCAACAAGGCAGGGATTCCAGACTTTACCGTAAGGCGGCGGGAACTACTGGTGGGTTATGTAGAAGCCAAAGACGTTGGGCTAGACCTGGATCAGATAGAAAAATCGGAGCAATTGCAGCGGTATATAGAAGCGTTTCCGAATCTAGTATTGACCAATTATTTAGAGTTTCGTTGGTATGTGAATGGGAAGCGCAGGCAGAAGGAAATTTTAGCAGATCGTAGTGAGAATAAGCTGCAAGTAAGGGCTACAGAAAAGATTGCGGCTCTGCTGGATCAGTTTATCAACTATACAGGCGAGATTATCAGCAGTCCTGAAGACCTGGCGCGACAGATGGCGATGTTGACGAAGGCAATCCGGTTAGCAACAACAACTGCGCTGGAGGGAGAAAGGAAAGACGGCGAATTGCATCAACTGAAACAGGGCTTTAGTGAGGTGTTGTTGCCCGATTTGAATGATGCTGACTTTGCTGATATGTATGCTCAGACGATTTCTTATGGGTTATTTGCGGCAAGAGTTGGTCATGCTCAAAATCCAGGGTGTGAACCGTTTACTCGGCGCACGGCGGGCACGTATATTCCGGCAACAAACCCATTTTTGAAGCGATTGTTTAATACGATCGTCGAAACGGATGCAGTCAGTCAGATCGATTGGGCGATCGACGATTTGGTGCAATTGCTGTCTCAGGTTGATATGGGCAGCATTCTCGAAAACTTTGGGCAGCGCACTCGTCAAGAAGACCCGGTGGTGCATTTTTATGAAACGTTTTTGGCGGCGTATAATGCGGCTTTGCGAAAAAGTCGAGGCGTTTATTACACACCGGAACCTGTGGTGTCGTTTATTGTGCGATCGGTTGATGCTATTCTCAAAGACCGCTTCGATTTGCCATTGGGATTAGCTGATAATGCCAAAGATCCAATAACACAAAAGCCGAAAGTGCAAATTCTCGATCCTGCAACGGGTACGGGTACGTTTTTGTATGAGGTGGTGAAGCAAATTTACCGCAATCTAGAAGAAATTGGTATGGCGAATCAGTGGGATAGCTATGTGCGAGATAATTTGCTGAATCGATTGTTTGGATTTGAGTTATTGATGGCTCCCTATGCCATTGCTCACCTGAAGCTAGGGCTAGAACTTCAAGAACTTGGTTACAAATTTAAGGGCAAACAACGATTAGGCATTTACCTCACGAATACGCTGGATGAAGCACTGAAAAAGTCAGAGATTTTGTTTGGTCAGTTTGTCGCACAAGAAGCAAACGAAGCTTCGACGGTGAAGCGAGATACACCTGTGATGGTTGTATTAGGCAATCCGCCTTACTCTTACGAGTCGTCAAACACAGGAGAATGGATAAGCGGTTTAGTACGAGACTACTATAAAGTAGACGGTAAAGATTTAGGAGAAAAAAATCCAAAAGGATTACAAGATGACTATGTAAAATTCCTACGGTTTGCTCAGTGGCGAATTGAAACAACTGGCTACGGTATATTAGCTTTTATTACTAATCATGGGTATCTCAAAAATTCTACTTTTCGTGGAATGCGTCAAAACTTAATGCAAACCTTTGATGACATTTACATCCTTGATTTACACGGAAGCTCCAAGCCCTACGAAATTAGTCCTGATGGTTCAAAAGATGAAAACGTCTTTGATATTCAATCAGGCGTAGCAATTGGAATTTTTGTGAAATATTCATCCCCGAATAACAAAGGATTAGCAGATGTTCATCACGCAGATTTATGGGGTGTCCGTGAAATGTTTGAAAAAGCTAAAGGCGTACCAAATCTCTCGGGCGGCAAATACTATTGGCTATCAAGTAATAGCATCGAAACAGTCAGTTGGGAAGAGATTAAACCCCGATCGCCAGAATACCGCTTTGTACCAATGAATGCTGATTCAGTTGCAGAGTACGAAAGTGCATGGAAAATTAACAAGGTAATGCCTGTAAACTCTGTAGGCTTGTACTCTGCAAGAGATGAGTTTGCAATACATTGGGAAAGAGACAATGTTGAGAAAACCTTAAAAATTTTTATTGCTTTAGAAGAAGAGGAAGCAAGAATAAAATATGACTTAGGAGAAGACTCTAGTGAGTGGAAAGTTATTTTTGCCCAAAAAGACGTGCGATCATCTCAATTAGATATATCAAGAATATATCCAATCTTCTATCGTCCCTTTGATACCCGATTCACATACTATACTGGCACCTCTCGTGGCTTAATTTGTAGACCGCGCCCAGAGGTGATGAGCCATATGTTAGCTGGTGACAATCTTGCTATATGTTTTATGCGTAATAGCCGTGAGCAAGTAGTTTCTAATTTTATAGTAGCTCAAGGCTTGGTAGACAAAACTGTTTTATCTTCTGCGGATAATGCTTATCTTGCTCCTTTATATATTTATCCTGATACTCAAAATAATCAAGGTAGTTTATTCGTTGAAAAATCTCCTAACTTCTCATCAGAGTTCCTGAGCGCAATTCGAGAAAAACTTGGCTACATTCCCACACCAGAAGCGATATTTTACTACATCTACGCCATCTTCCATAGCCCTACCTATCGCCAACGCTACGCCGAGTTTCTCAAAATCGATTTTCCCCGTGTGCCGTTAACAAGTAACGATCAGCTATTTAAAGACTTGGGTGCAAAAGGTCAGGCATTGGTAGACTTGCACCTGATGAAATCGAAAAAGCTGAATAAGCTGATTACTAAAATGAATGGCGATGGTGACAATGCCGTTACCGAAGTTACCTATAAACCCGCAGAACAACGAGTTTATATCAACAAAACCCGCTATTTTGAAGGTATCGCCCCCGAAGTTTGGGAGTTTAAAATTGGCGGTTATCAGGTGTTGGACAAATGGCTCAAAGACCGTAAGAAAGCCAAACGCACCTTATCTTTTGATGATGTATTGCACTATCAAAAGGTGGTGGTTGCGCTCAAAGAAACCATGCAACTGATGGTAGAAATCGATCTACTGATTCCTGGTTTTCCCATAGAGTAAGATTCAGGACTTATGCACTCCGACAAAGAAACCGGGTTTTTACCTAATCTGTGGATCAATACGGTTCAGTTAACACTGTTAATTCCCTAGAGATCCCCCTAAATCCCCCTTAAGAAGGGGAGTAGGGGTTGACTTTGAGCAACTTCTTGTTCCCCCCTTTTTAAGGGGGGCTAGGGGGGATCGGTCTTATCTGAACCGTATTGATCTATGGACAGTAACGCATCTTTTCGTAAAAAACCCTGTTTCTGGGCCCATGCTAAGCCCTATTCCGTTATAATTTAGCTAGGATATTCTATCTGTAAAAATGGGATAGTAAATAATGACACTCACCGAATTAAAAATCGATCTAGCATCCTTAAATTCAGCCGAAAAAGCAGCGGCTATAGAAATTTTACTTCAAACCTTAAGCACTGGTGCTATAGGCATTAAAAAAACTCCAGGCGTGTGTGGCGGCGATGCCTGCGTTGGCAATACTCGCATACAAGTTTGGGTACTTGTAGGTTATCGCCGTCTCGGATGCAGCGATGCTGAACTTTTTAAGTGCTATCCCCATTTGACTGCGGCTGATTTAGTCAATGCTTGGGCTTATGCTGATGCTTACCCAGAAGAAATTGAACAAGCAATTAAAGAAAATGAGGAAGCCTAAAACATGGCGCGACTTTATGCAGACGAACAGTATCCGTTGCCAGTAGTTGAGTTTCTTCGACCTTTAGGTCACGATGTATTAACAGTTCAAGAAGCCGGAAACGCAGGATTAGGAATTCCTGATGAGGATGTATTGGCTTTTGCAGTGAGTAATGAGCGAGCAGTTTTGACTCTCAATCGAAATGATTTTATTCGACTGCATCGCTCACAACCCGACCATGCTGGTATTATTATTTGTACTCAAGATAGCAAGTGGGAAAGACAGGCGACTCGAATTAATGACGCTATTTCTGCTGAGGAAACATTGAGCGGTAAATTGATTCGAGTTAACCGTCCTTCCAGGTGAAAAAGCCAACGATATAAAATTTTGCCATAACAAAACTTATTGACTCCGACAAAGAAACCGGGTTTTTATCGAATCTATGAACAGCAACGCGTCTTTTCGTAAAAAACCCGGTTTCTGACCTGGTGTGCGATGATCGGAAATCAACCCATTTACACTTACAACACTCAACTCATCCAATCAGTCGTTGTCGAAATTCTTTAACTGCTGCGAGGGAATTAGGATATCGAACATATTCTGCCAACAATTCTATATCTAAATTAGGCAGGATTTCACTGCGACTGATTTGCTCATAACCGCAGGTTTGGACAAATTGAACTGGAATTTCTTCTCGCAGGTAGTAGAGGCTAAAATTTTCATTTTGCCAAAACCAAACTTCTTTAACATTTAACCGTCTGTAAACTTCCAATTTATTCAGGCCACCACTGGTAACAACAACCTCAATTGCTAAATCGGGAAATTCTTTGTCTGTACCAATGCAGTAAGCTTCATCAGGTTCCGTCCCGCCTCTTTTTTCCTGTTGCCGTAGGGTTGTAGAACCAAAGGGAAAATAGTTGATATCTGCTTCTAAAAAGTAAATGACTAAAAGGTCTCCAATGCGAGTTTTTCTGTTTTCATGGCGGCGGGAAGGTGACATAATTTCTAAGACTCCATCTAAATACGTGACTCGATATGCAGAAGTATCCCCACTTCTGGTGAGTAAGGTTTCATATTGTTCCCAGTTGACGCGATCGGTAATATAGCGGCATTCGGAATCTTGGCGTTGGAGTGCTTGTTGGTCAAGTAGAGCATTGAGATCGCTTGTCAACATACTATTACCTCCTTTAGGTTGTCTTGATTGTAATGAGAGTTAATGCGATCGTGATGAATACTATATAATAATTTAAATATTATCAAATCTTATGGACTCCGACAAAGAAACCGGGTTCCGACTTCGCTCAACCACCAGGGGTTTTTATCGAATCTATCAACAGCAACAAAGTATTTTCGTAAAAAACCCGGTTTCTGAGCCCCATCCAAAAACCCTATAATTAAATTTCCCATTTATCCCAATATTAGGTAAAATCATTTGGGTGTCTGAGGATAAACTATATGCGCTTGGTTAAATATATTGCGATCGCCATTATCAATGCTTTCGGTGTCGTCGTCGGGATTATCTGGGTAGCAGTCCCCACCACACTGGCTCAACCTTCCCTAAACTACCAACTCGCACTCTCTGGGCGACAGTCAGACGGCGAAACTCCGCAATCGCTTTCCGAACTCTACAAATTGCGCGATCGCCTGAAAGTACAATTAGATAACCTTGCCAAAACTCCCGACAGCGCCCCGTTTCCTGCAGAACTTTGGAAATCAGCAATCAACCGCCAGCAATCCCAAACTCTGACGCAGCAACTCCAAAACGTTCAAAGTCAGATTCAAATAGAAGAAAGAGCCAAATATAATTGGGACGATGCTGCTAAATTAGCCGCCCAAGCAGTCTTAATTGGACGCACTTCTAATCCTTCTTCTGCTACTTGGGAAGAGTCCCAGCGGCTGTGGCAGTTGGCTATCAATACGCTGCGACTCATTCCTCACGATTCTTTTTTGGCTGAAGGGGCGATCGACAAAACCATCGAATATCAAGGAAACCTCAGTGTCGCTACCTATGAAATGCAAGTTGCACGTTCAGTTGAGAAAATTAGAGCCGAGGAAGAAGAGATAAGAGAGCGAGCCCGCAAAGAGCAAGAGAAAAAAGAATTTGCTCGTCGAGAAATAGAGAGAAAAGAGCAAGAGAAAAAAGACCGGGCTAGAAAAGAACTTGAAAGGCAAGAGTTTGAAAAGCAAGAATTAGCCCGTAAAGAACTTGAAAGGCAAGAATTAGCCCGTAAAGAACTTGAAAGGCAAGAGTTTGAAAAGCAAGAATTAGCCCGTAAAGAACTTGAAAGGCAAGAATTTGAAAGGCAAGAATTAGCCCGTAAAGAACTTGAAAGGCAAGAATTAGCTAGACAAGAATTAGCTAGACAAGAACTTGAAAGGCAAGAATTAGCTAGACAAGAATTAGCTAGACAAGAACTTGAAAGGCAAGAGTTAGCCAGACAAGAATTAGCCAGACAAGAACTTGAAAGGCAAGAATTAGAGAGAAATCAGCAAGCAACTCCTCAACCAACTCCTGAATCAACTGCAACACCAACTCCCGCCCCAGTTACGTCGGCTGCGTCCCCGTCGAACTTTTTCTTTGCGGGAGATACTAACAGAGATGGCCAAATTAACGAGCAAGACGAAGCCGGAAAAGAACAATGGTCTTTGTCCAAGGGCGCGCTAATTTTATTTAACGATCGCAATAACGATCGCGGCAAGATACCGACTTGGAAACAAACCAAAGTTAGCGCTCCCCGCCGTGCAGCAATGCTTTCTCAAGTTAACTTAACACTGTCTGAAAGCTTCAAAACCTCTCAGTTATTTATCACGGCTGATAGCATTGCCAGCCCTCACATCAGCGTTTTCCAAAAGACGGGCGACGGCTGGCAACCTGTAGATATATCCGGTGCTAAACCTCTAGTTTTCAGCACGAATATTGTTTTAGGTGTGGAAGCAAAACAATTTGCCGATCGCAACTGGAACGGTACTGTTAATCTTAAAGCAACTGCCCAAAACAACGGTCAAGAAATCGCCTCCACAACAATCCAAATGGGCGTTAGTCCTTGGATGATACCGCCCAATACAGCGCCAGTAACCGAAGTTCAGGTCAGCGACAGAGGCGCGGTAAACAGCGAATTTATCTCGCAACTAAAACAAGCAGTAGAACCCACGGGCGCCAAAGTAAAAATTATCCAGGGCGATCGCACTTGGATGCAAGATACCCAGAAAAACGGCTACGTTCAACTCCCCGAACAATCCGAAATACGCCAGTTTAATGTAGCCCTAAAAAGCAATAGCGATCGAGAGAAAAACCCGCCTGTTAAATCAACTCAAAACCGGGATTGGAAAGTAGTTAAAATTGGCAATCCTCGTTCTTTAGACCCTGTAAGTCAGTGGTCTGACGGATACGGCAATTTGCAGGTGACACCGCCGATTCCCGGACACCCAATGGGTCGAGTTTATTACGGGAATTCGGGAAATGCTAGTTTTAATCCAGAGGTACTTGATTTTATTCAAGCTCAGAGAATTCAAGGGTCGCCAGTGGATATTGATACTTCTTGGCTTTTGACTCGCCAAGTTGATGAAATTATCAATTTTATTCCCACTCAAACTCCCGGACAATATGTAATGGCCATCGCCAGTCCCGAAGCCGGAGTTAAGCTGTTGGAAGAATTGGAGGGAAGAGGTTACGGCGATGTGGCGATCAATCGTGGTTTGAGCACTCAAACAACTGTCAGCGCCGCTTTGAAAAACCGTGCTTTAATTCAACACAATCTCTATTTGCAAAATCAGAAACTTAATCCGATTATAGAGAAGTTGAAAAGAGAGTTTTTACTCGGAGACGACCAAATTATTCAAGTTCCGGTGATGTTTGGCTACAGCGGTTATGCTTGGTGGCCAAATATGGTCAATTCGGTGCCAGTTAACGGCAAGTTGTTAGTTTCAAATCCGCGCGGGCCAATGATTGACGGTGTAGATTACACTCAAGAAAGATTGCGCCAACTGCTGCTTCCTGCTGGCGTCAGCGTTAGTTTTCTGGATGACAGGTATTATCAAGAATTAAAAGGAAACGTGCAGTCGGCGACGAATACTGTGAGGAAGCCAGAAGAGCGGCCTTTTTGGCAGTCTTTGCCTAATAATTACTAAGTGGGAATCGGGCATGGGGAATCGGGAATCGGGAATCGTGAATCAGGAATTTGTAGGGGCGGGTTCACCAACAATACTCGCCTGTAACGAACAATCTCGTAAACCCGCCCCCACCCAACAGTAAATCTCAATATACCTCCTAAACCCGCCTCCCTATGCTAATATTTAGCAAAACTATGCTAGGAGTTTAACAGATGGCTACCCTACAAATAGAAAATATACCAGAGGAATTGTATACGAGGCTGCAAGAGTTAGCCGCGGCTCAAAACCTCTCGATTACCGCGTTTGCGATCGCCATTTTAGAAGCCGAGTTGTCAACAGAGACAAAAGCCCTCTCAGGAAAAAATAAAAACTCTGTAACAGAAATCTTGGCAGAAATCAGCCACCGTCGCGAGTCTCGTCCGGCGAATATGGGGATGATACTAGATAGTACCGCTTTAATTAGAGAGGATCGCGACAAATAATATCTTGCACCATTTTTATGAACAGGCTTTCCGGCCTGTTCCACACAAGTACCATTTTTATGAACAGGCTTTCCGGCCTGTTCCACACAAGTACCATTTTTATGAACAGGCTTTCCGGCCTGTTCCA
>NZ_JAUBPT010000004.1:32197-89452 GCF_036700905.1 Microcoleus sp. S13_C3
CACAAGTACCATTTTTTTGTCTGGTGGTTTATTTTTACCAGTAAAAAGCTCCATCGCTATAATAGAGATACGACCTTCCCAGCAGCCAAACTCCTGATTAACTATGACACTAAAAGAATTAGAACCGCAACTGCTTTCCCTGAGTCCGCCCGAGAAAGCTCAAGCAATACAGATATTAGCTCAAAGTTTAGCCAACACCTGGCAGGGAATTGAAAAAACTCCCGGTGTAGTCGGCGGTAATGCCAGGATTGCAGGGACTAGAATTTCTGTTTGGGGATTGGTAGAGTCTCGTCGATTAGGTGCAACTGATGCTCAACTTTTAGAAGATTATCCGCAT
This sequence comes from Microcoleus sp. S13_C3, assembly GCF_036700905.1. Lineage (NCBI taxonomy): Bacteria > Bacillati > Cyanobacteriota > Cyanophyceae > Oscillatoriales > Microcoleaceae > Microcoleus > Microcoleus sp. S13_C3. The sequence goes on from NZ_JAUBPT010000004.1 coordinate 32,535, forward strand.
CTTAGTGCTAGCGACTTGAAAAATGCCTGGGCTTATGCTGAAGCATTTCCTGACGAGATTGAAGCAGCGATTAAGTTGAACGATATTGACTAATATCATGGCAGGTTTGTATGCAGATGAACAATTCCCGCGGGTAGTAGTTGAATTACTTCGCGCTCTAGGTCATGATGTGCTTACTGTACAAGAAGCGAGTAATGCAAATCTGGGCATTCCTGATGAAGATGTCCTGGCTTTTGCTGTCACAAAGGAACGGGCAGTTTTAACACTCAATCGAATCGATTTTATTCGACTGCACGCTTCACAACCTAATCATGCTGGTATCATTGTCTGCAAAGACGATCAGCAGGACAGACAGAGGATGGCTACACGTATTTCGGAGGCTATTTCTAATGTGGAAACATTGATAGGAATGCTGGTTAGAGTCAATCGTCCATCTCAATAAGTAACAGAGATTTAAAAAGTTGGTAAATTGCGATCGCCCCAGCAGATAGATTTCTCGATCGACACGGACGGCATTTTGTCAATAGCCGTGCCCTATGGGTGCTGTGCAGGCGATCGCACCAGTAACGTAAAATGTCTAAAAGCGGTATTTGTAAAATAAATTTAGCCCCATGAGCGACGAACAGGAAAAAAAACAAATTTTGACTCAGCAACCGGAAACAATTTCCCCTACCAGCGATGAGTTCGAGCGCAGTGAAATTGCCAGGGCTGATTCAACTTCCGCATCAGCAGAAACTCCCGCAGAAATTGCCGCCCCCGAAGATATTTCAGCGCCAATCGACGAAGCCGAAACAATTCCAATTGCCGCCGATAGCGCGCCGGAAACAACTCAACTTGCAAGTTACCCGCCTCCAACAATTCCAACTGCCAACCCCGAACCAAAACCAGCTCGCTCGTGGCAAATTTTAGCAGTTTTTCTCAGCGGAATGTTAGTCGGTTCCGTCCTTAGTCTCGGCAGTTTGCTAGCGTGGAGAATGTATCAGGAAAGAGCGAACCTTCAAATCAAACTACCCGCTGACGTACCCCTCCCCGAAAGACCTCCAACCGTCGCAACAGCGCCCGTCAACCGCAGGCCCGGACTTCCCCCAGCCCCTGGAAATGGACGGCCCCCCACAATCCCTCCGTCGCCCCGTCCCACTCAAATCCCCTCTCTGTCTGCCGTTCCGCAACTGGCTTCGCCGTCGCCGTCGCCGTTGCCGTTGCCTTCTCCTTCTCCTTCTCCCGCTGCGGTTGAAACCCCTGTAACTGAGCGAGTTTACTTTCAAGCCGGTGCTACGGGAACTACTCTGAGCAATAGTTTGCGAGCCAACATATCGAGGCGCTACTTACTGGAGTGCAATAGCGGCCAAAGCATGACAATAAAGGTTCAAGAAGGTCAAGTTAGCGCAGCAATTATTGCTCCTAACGGTGAAAATTTAGGTACTGCTAATAGCACAGGTCAGTGGCAAGGTCAACTAGCCAGTAGCGGCGATTATACTATTGAAATTTCAGGCGATCGCCAAGCCAACTACCAAGTTAAAATTGAAGTCAAATAGCAACTATAATTGTATCAGGGGGTAGTTACAAAATACATCAGCCCCCCTGTTGCTAATTACAAATTACCAATTACTTATTACCAATGATCGCACAAGTATCTGAAAACATCTACGAAGCAAAAACCCAGGAAATTGCCAAAGAAATCCTGAAGGCAACTCAAGACAAAAAGCGCTCTTTTTTCGGGCAACTGCAAGACCAAATGCGCTGGGACGACAAATTAATGGATTGGGCGATGGCTAGCCCCGGACTGCGGGTGCAATTGTTTCGATTCATCGACTGTTTGCCGGCACTCCGCAGCAAGCCAGAAATTGCCCGCCACCTGCAAGAATACCTGACGGCCCAAGAGGTAGAATTGCCCGAAGCTTTGAAAAAATTGCTCAATTTTACTAACGCTGAGTCGATTCCTGGACAATTGGCGGCGACGACGGTTGCGCCTGCGGTGGAAACTTTGGCGCACAAGTATATTTCTGGGGAAAATATCAAGCAGGTAGTTAAAACTTTAGAGCGACTTCGCAAAGATAAAATGGGTTTTACAGTTGACCTTTTGGGGGAAGCTGTTATCACTGAAACTGAGGCGCAAATTTATCTTAACCGCTATTTAGAATTGATGGAGGAACTGGCGAAGGCAGCGAAGAATTGGCCGCAGGTAGATGCAATTGACAAAGCTGACGGCGAAACTTTGCCACGAGTGCAAGTATCCGTAAAGTTAACGGCTTTTTATTCTCAGTTTGATCCTTTGGATGCTAAAGGTAGTGAGCAGAAAGTAAGCGAGAGAATTCGCCTGTTACTGCGCCGCGCGAAGGAGTTGGGCGCGGCGGTTCATTTCGATATGGAACAGTATGCTTACAAAAGTTTAACTCTGACAATTCTCAAAGACTTATTGTTAGAGGAAGAGTTTCGCAGTCGCACGGATATCGGAATTACATTGCAAGCATATTTGCGCGACAGTGCCCAAGATTTGCGAAACCTGATTTCCTGGGCAAAAAAACGCGGAAATCCGGTGACAGTGCGGCTGGTAAAAGGCGCTTACTGGGATCAGGAAACTATCAAAGCGATGCAGAAAGATTGGCCGCAGCCGGTCTACAATGACAAAGTTGCTACCGATGCCAATTTCGAGCAGATGACGCAGTTGCTGTTAGAAAATCACGAATATTTGTATGCAGCTATTGGCAGTCATAATGTACGATCGCAAGCGAGGGCGATCGCCATTGCCGAGACTCTCAATATACCGCGCCGCCGCTTTGAAATGCAAGTGCTGTATGGCATGGGCGACAAATTGGCTAAGCTTTTGGTCGATCGGGGTTATCGCGTTCGAGTCTACTGCCCCTACGGCGATTTGCTGCCGGGAATGGCTTATTTGATCCGCCGTTTGCTGGAAAATACCGCCAACAGTTCTTTCATCCGGCAAAGTTCCGAAGAAATGCCGATCGAACAATTGTTAGCCGCACCAGTTGCTAGTGGCAATGACCAGCTAGTTTACAGCAAAGTATTTCCCAACGTTGCCGATACCGACTACGCCAATACCAAATTGCGGCAACAAGCAGAAACAGCCATCAAATCAGTGCGCGCCAACTTAGGTAAAACCTATTTACCGCTAATCAATGGCGAGTACCAAAATACTGAAGCAACAGTTAACTCACTCAACCCTTCCAATCCCACAGAAGTAGTTGGCAAAATCGGATTGCTTTCCGAAGAACAAGCCCAACAAGCCCTTGAAGCAGCAAAAGCAGCCTTCACAGGTTGGCGAAAAACCCCCGTCCGACAGCGCGCCGGCGTCCTCCGCAAAGCCGCAGAATTGATGGAACAGCGGCGGCACGAACTATCAGCTTGGATGGTGTTTGAAGTCGGCAAACCAGTCAGAGAATGCGATGCCGAAGTCTCCGAAGCTATTGATTTTTGCCGCTACTACGCCGACGAAATGGAACGGTTGGAACAAGGGAAAAATTACGACATCCCCGGAGAAACTAACCGCTACAGCTATCAGCCGCGCGGCATTTCTTTAATCATTTCGCCTTGGAATTTTCCCCTCGCAATTCCCGTCGGCATGACAGTTGCATCCCTAGTTGCAGGTAATTGTACTTTGCTCAAACCTGCGGAAGTTTCCTCAGTAATTGCAGCGCAAATAGCTGAAATATTGCTAGAAGCCGGAATCCCCAAAGGCGTATTTCAATACGTACCTTGCAAAGGTTCAACGGTGGGCGCTTACATGGTGAAACATCCTGATGTCCACATGATTACTTTCACCGGTTCTCAGGAAGTTGGCTGTCAGATTTATGCCGATGCTGCGATTTTGCAGCCTGGACAAAAACACCTGAAACGAGTAATTGCGGAAATGGGCGGCAAAAATGCAATTATTGTCGATGAAAGTGCGGATTTAGACCAAGCAGTCGCAGGCGTAGTTTATTCGGCATTTGGATACAGCGGCCAAAAATGTTCCGCTTGTTCGCGAGTAATTGTGGTCGAATCGGTGTACGATAATTTTGTGGCAAGATTGGTAGAAGCGACGCGATCGCTCAATGTCGGCCCAGCAGAAAATCCCGGCACTCAAGTCGGCCCTGTGATCGATGCAAATGCCCATTCGCGCATCCGCGAATACATCGAAACAGGTCGCGCCGAAGCTAAAATAGCTTTAGAAATGCCGGCACCAGAAACCGGTTATTTTGTCGGCCCAGTCATTGTTACCGAAGTATCGCCCACAGCCACTATCGCCCAAGAAGAAATTTTCGGCCCGGTTTTGTCGGTGATTCGGGCTCATAATTTCAGCGAAGCGATTGCGATTGCTAACGGCACGAATTTTGCTTTAACCGGCGGATTGTATTCTCGCACGCCTTCGCATATCGATCGAGCCGCATCCGATTTTGAAGTCGGAAACCTGTACATCAATCGCGGAATCACCGGCGCTGTGGTATCGCGGCAACCCTTCGGAGGATTCAAACTTTCGGGAGTTGGTTCTAAAGCTGGTGGCCCGGATTATTTGCTGCAATTCCTCGAACCCCGCACCATAACCGAAAATATTCAGCGGCAGGGTTTTGCGCCAATTGAAGGAGTAGATGATTAATCTCTAATTCGGTTGATTAAGATTTGATACCCGACTTCTTAAAGAAGTCGGGTATATGCTATCTTGGTTTCAAGAAATCGGGGTTCGGCTATTCTGTTGTTCTAATTGAATTTACTTAAAATGGAATCTACAAAAAATGGTAGTCGCCTAAATTCTCACCATCCTTCACTTGACAAGTGGGTGAGAGTTTTAATGATAGTTATATTAGTCCTGGGTATATTTTTTCGTTTCGCCAATCTCGACAAAAAAGTTTACTGGCTAGACGAAGGTTACACTTCTCTGCGGATTTCCGGTTATACAGAATCGGAATTTATTCAAGAGTTTGGTGACGGTCAAATCCAGGAAATAAAAAGTCTACAAAAGTATCAGCGGATAAATGCAGAGAAAACCGTTTTTGACACCGTAAAAGGATTGGCAATAGAAGAATCTCAACTTACTCCCCTGTACTTTGTAGCAGTGAGATTCTGGGTGCAACTGTTTGGAGATTCCATCGCAGTAACTAGAAGTTTGTCGGCGGTTTTTAGCGTGCTGGCATTACCTTGTATGTATTGGCTATGCTTAGAATTATTTGAGTCATCGGTGACAGCTTGGTTAGCAGTTGCCATAATAGCTGTATCGCCTTTTCAGGTAGTTTATGCTCAGGAAGCTCGACCTTACAGTTTGTTTGTCATGTTAATTTTACTCTCAAGCGCGGTCTTGCTACGAGGAATGCGTCGAAAAACTAATAGTAGTTGGGCAATTTATGCTGTAACATTAGTAGTTGGATTTTATTCTCACCTATTATTTGGAATAGTTGCAATAGGACATGGAGTCTATGTATTAATTATCGAAAAATTCCGGTTTAATAAGACGGTAATTGGCTATTTGCTAGCATCCATAGCAGGATTGATTGCTCTGTCTCCTTGGATTATAGCTTTTATAAAAAATTCGGGCAGTGCCGCTGATAAAACCTCCTGGCTGTCTCTGAGAAGACCTGTTTCAGAATTGATGAAAAATTGGGTATGGAACATTAGCAAGCAATTTTTTGATGTGGGAATTTACTGGGATTTGCTACGACCCTATTTGATATCTACTCTGCCAGTTAGTTTAATGATTTTAATAATGGTCGGGTATTCTTTTTATTTACTTGTCAGTAAAACCGAAATGCGAGTTTGGTTGTTTGTTGTGACCTTAACGTTCGTGATAGTAGGAATTTTCTTACCAGCGGACTTAATTAGGGGAGGGATTCGATCTATCAACACTCGTTACATGATCCCCTGTTATTTAGGAATCCAGATATCTCTTGCTTATCTTTTTACTCAACTTCAAGTTACAATCCAATTACAAAAGCTGTGGAGAGTAGCTCTAGTTGTTCTGCTCTCAATTGGAATTGCGTCTTGCTGCCTCTATGTGTCAGCAGATAATTGGTGGAATAAATCCGGCTCTCTTCTTAACGTTTCGATCGCCCGCACAATCAACTCAGCTTCTAAGCCATTAATCATAACAGACTTTTCAGAGTATATTGTATGGGATATCGGCAATTTACTCAGTCTGAGTCACAAACTCGATCCCAAAGCTAAATTATTACTAATGTCACCTACAAATAATCTTGACATACCGGAAAATTTTGACGAGATATTTTTGTACAGTATTTCTCCAGAATTAAAGACAAAAATTGCCAAAAGTAATCAATATAAAATACAAACAATCTATGCGGAAAATGACGAAATGATCCTAGGCAAAATAGTCAATAAATGATATTTTATATAGTAACAGCAGGTGAGTTTGTTGAAAATGGAATTTCCTAAAAATTGCGATCGACTCAATTCTCACAACCCTTCACTTGACAAGTGGCTGCGATTTTTAATTATAGCCGTATTAGTCATAGGTGTTTTATTTCGCTTCGCCAATCTCGATCGCAAATTTTACTGGCTCGACGAAACATATACTTCTTTGAGAGTTTCGGGCTACACCGAAGCCGAAATAATCACAGAAATTTCGTACCAGAAAATAACCTCGCCCTCGGATTTACAAAAATATCAGCAGATAAATTCAGAACACAATTTAACTGACACGCTACATTCTTTAGCAACAGAAGACCCCCAACACCCGCCGCTGTATTACATACTAGCGCGACATTGGGCGCAATGGTTCGGCAGTTCTGTTACAGCAATGAGAAGTTTGGCCGCCGTGATTAGCCTGCTAGTATTTCCCGCAATTTATTGGCTGGCTTGGGAGTTATTTGAATCTTCAGCCGTAGCGTGGATGGCGATCGCAATTTTCGCAATTTCTCCCTACCACATCTTGTTTGCCCAAGAAGCAAGACAGTACAGTTTGTGGACATTAACTACTATTTTATCCAGTGCCGCCCTACTGCGAGCCACGCGCCCTGAAAAAAATCAAAATGCTCTCGCCCTTGTGTCTCACTGGGCACTGTACGCAGTCACAGCAGCAATGGGATTTTACACCCACTTGTTATTTGTCTGCGTCGCCGCCGCCCATGCAATCTACATCGCAATCATTGCCAACTGGCGGGATATTAAAACATTTATTGCCTATTATGTAGCAGTTGTAGTAGCATTAATTGCCTCCATCCCTCCCCTGATAAATTCTTTAGAAAACTTCAATCAAATTAGAAGCACAACAGCATGGACCGAACAAACAAATTTCTTAAGATTAGTCAGCAGGTGGGTTGGTTCCGTCACCATAGCATTTTTTGATATTGGCATCGATGGAACTGCCAACGCCACACAACTAGCCTTGCTAATTCCAGTTGGGCTCATGATTCTAGCTTTAGTCGGCTATGCCCTTTATTATCTATGCCGACAAACACCAAAGCGAGTGTGGTTGATTGTATTGTTATTAATTGCAACAACTGCTTTATTTTTGGCAGTGCCTGATATAATCAAGGGTGGAAGGCGATCGGCAAATCCGCGATATTTAGTTCCTTGTTATGTGGGAATTCAGCTAGCAGTGGCTTACCTACTGTCTGCGAAAATTAGTAGCAATTTGGAGAACTTCAAACCGCAAAAACTGTGGAAAATAGTTATAGTTGCCGTTTTTTTTGCAGGTATTATATCCGGTGGAGTTAGTTCTCAAGCAGATATTTGGTGGAATAAAGGCAGCGGTTGGTTGCGTGCCTTGGAAGTAGCTGGGACTGTCAATCAAGCCAGGAATCCCCTAATTATCAGCGATGCCAATATCGCACATATCATGCCTTTAAGTTATTACCTAGAACCCAAAGTCAAACTGCTAATAGAACCCCGCTGTTACACTTCTTGCTACAAAAATCGAGAATTGGCAAATAAAAAACCCCAACCCCCGCAAATTCCCGGCGGTTTCAGCGAGTTGTTTTTATACAGACCGTCCTCTACTTTGCGATCGGCAATTCAGCAACAAAACTATCAAATAGCTCCGGCTGACACTAAAGTATATCTTAATCTGTGGAAAATTACCAAGAAATAATCTCAAATATTAAGGCAAAAAACACTTGTTTGCTGCCAAGAAATAAATTTATTATTCAAGGCGACATACTGGCCATAAACGGTCTTTTTGGAAGTATGTCGCAAGTATAGTTCGATAGGTTTGCTTTTCGTGGTAAGCTAAAAGTTAAGAATCAAAAAATAACATCAAAAATCTCAAATGACAGTCACTGAAACCTCCAACATTCGTAAGCTGCTGTGCGATCCAGACTTAGGGCTGATTCCTCACCTAGAAAAGTGCCTGAAAGATTTGCACTCATCTGCGATCGCCAGTGGAGAGAAATTCAAGGTAGAACCTTACGATATAGAACTCAAAAGCTGCCACACCCAGAAGCATCCCAACGACCAAAAACCCCTCGTCACTCAGTCAGTGTTAATAAAAGTTCCCCTGACTGGGAAAGTTCAAGACAAGATGCACCTATATCTGATCGCAACTGAGTTGCAGAACCAAATCGACGTTAAAATTATCGACTGGAGTGCCTTAGAACGCCGCCAATACGACATTCAGGGCATCCCCTTAAAGCAGCCGATCACCAAAATAGACGGGCAGATGAATTACGAGTTAGTATTCGATCGACCAACCTACTGCTGCATCACCCTGTGTCGCCAATTTGACTTAACTTACGCCGCCAATTTTTAATTTGGCTTGTAGGGGCGGGTTTCACCAACAATATTTAGGTTAATTAACAATCTATAAAACCCGCCCCTATCCCACGGTAAACCCCTTGTACATTTTTCGCATTCAATACAAATCAATGTTGATGTAGATTGTTAGTTGTGTGGGGGCGGGATATTATGGTTAATCGATCGGACATGATATTATCAATGAATTCAAACCGCTCGATTGGCAGTTTCCGCAAGAATCCTCTTAATATCAGCAGGAGTCAGACTCGGATTAGCTTGCAACATCAAAGCTATCACGCCGGATACTTGTGGCACTGCCATTGAAGTACCGGCAAAATATCGATAGGGAATCCCCGGTTGAGAAAGTGGCACAGTGGAATAAACATCACTAGAATCCGCCCTACCACCGTCGCCGCCCGGAGCAACAAAATAATTAATAGTCTCCGTACCCGCCCGGTTAGAATACTCCCCAAACAAGCCATTTCGGGTAACACCACCGACAGCAATTCCTACCTCATTGGCAAACCGAGCCGGATAATCTACTTGTGGGCGAGCATCATTTCCCGCCGCCGAAATCACGATCGCGCCTTGAGCTTCGGCCGCTCGAATAGCATCCAATTCTTGAGCATTCAACTGTTGACCGCCCAAACTCACATTGATTATCTTCGCTCCATTTGCCACCGCATAATTAATCGCATTAATTTCATCCCGAATTTTACCTACCCCTGCCCGATCGAGTATTTTCAAAGGCATAATCTTCGCAGTCGGAGCCGTTCCAGTAATCCCAACCCCATCTTTTTTCGCAGCAACTAAACCCGATATATGAGTGCCGTGATTGTTATCATCCATCGGGTCATTATCGTTATTGACAAAATCCCATCCTCGGAAATCGTCAACAAACCCATTGTTGTCATCATCAACCCCGTTGCTAGCTTTATTGCGACCGATCGCATCAACGCCGGTTTCCCCCGCATTGCTCCAAATATTCCCCGTCAAATCCGGGTGATTGTAGTCCACTCCGCTGTCGATAACTGCCACCACAATTCCGTCTCCAGTCAAGCCCTGGGCCCAAACCTCTGGAGCTTTAATTAAATCTCTGCCCCACTCGTCGCCACCCAAGTCGGGAACATCAGGAAAAGTTGCAGTACCTTGAGCTTTAGCAACTGCCGCTGCAGCATTCACCAAACCGAACCCAAAACGAGAGTCAAAACCCTGCAAGTTGCTCGGATTGTTAGGAGAAACAGTTGCAGGGGTTGCAGACAGATTGAGGGAGAAATTTGTACTGCCTTGGTATTGATAAATTCTGACAAAGTAAGTTCCTGCAGCTAAACCGTTGATGTCGATCGTTTCCGGCGATAAATCCGGTTGTTGAGAAGAAGCAATAATATCGGTGAAGTCAATAGAATTGTCGCCGTTAATATCTTTAATGAGAGCAACATCAACATCTGCCGTCAAACCGGTGACAGTTAATTTAAAGTCGCTAGTTGCAGGCAAAGTAAAGCGGTAAAGGCCGTCTGGCCGGGCGTTGCTAAGCGAGTCTGCGATCGTTTGAGTGCCGCCCAAAACGCCTAAATCGCGAGCTTGATCCAGTTGGTTGCCCAATACGGTAGTTGCAGAGATGAATGTATTGGCGAGGTCTTGTGGAGATGCGTTGGCTACCAAGCCTAAAATAGCATTGGATTGGCGAATTTTAATTAATGTATTGGAAATACCGGGGGCGATCGATATTTCTTCGAGAATCAAGTCAGCTTCGGTAAGATTGTCAGTCAGTCCGATCGAATCCACAAAACTGTTAAAGTCAGTAATAACGTCTGCAGCCGCCGGATCGGACACTGCGGAGTTGCTGCGGAGGACAAAGGTATCGGGGCCCAAACCCCCTGTCAGCGTATCTTTACCCCCATCCCCCACTAAAACGTCGCTGCCGTCGCCGCCGTTGAGGGCGTCATCTCCCTTACCTCCCTGCAAGGTATCGCTGCCGGCATCGCCAAACAGGAAGTCGCTGCTGACACCGCCGTTAAGTACATCGTTGTCTGCGCCCCCTAACAGCGTATCGGAATTGCCACCGCCGAGAATGCGATCGTTACCATTATCACCGCTGATTATTTCGGCATCCGACGAACCGACAATAAAATCGTTGCCGCCGAGGGCAAAAAATCCGTTAGGATAAGGAGTCAAAAAGCCCGGAGTCAAGGCGAAACTATTGGGGTTATCATCTAAAAGATAGGAAAGACCGTCAGGGCTCGGGCCGGGCATAGAAATGTACTCCTAGTGAGGTATATCGATCTAAATTTTAGATTTTAAATTTAAGTTTGTGGTTAAAAACGCCCTAAATAGTCTGTAATGCGGGCATTACGCACAGTCTGTAGAGGTCTGCATAGGTTAGGCTAAACTGAGATGTTCCACCCTTCTCAATTACTTGTTTAGGAACAGGCAAGATGCCTGTTCCACAAAAATGTTGAGTTATTGTGGCACGGGCATCTTGCCCGTTTAGGAACAGGCAAGATGCCTGTTCCACAAGAATGTTGAGTTATTGTGGAACCAACAGGCAAGATGCCTGTTCCACAAAAATGTTGAGTTATTGTGGAACGGGCATCTTGCCCGTTTAGGAACAGGCAAGATGCCTGTTCCACAAGAATGTTGAGTTATTGTGGCACGGGCATCTTGCCCGTTTAGGAACAGGCAAGATGCCTGTTCCACAAAAATGTTGAGTTATTGTGGAACGGGCATCTTGCCCGTTCTTGACAATGGTGCAACATCTCAGGTTAAACAGATTTATTCCGTCATATCATGCCGTGTAAATCAACCACAATTCCGTCTTAGCCCATCTAAAATATAAAATCTAAAACAGTATAACTTAATCCCAAATTCAAAATCGGGATCAGAAAATGGGGAAACAACACTTGCATCGAATTCAGAATTTTTTGAAGATTGCGAAGTCGCATTTAAAGCCTTATTTGCGCTATTTGATTTTAGGCGGGACGTTTTTATTTATTGCCAAAGCTTTTTTAACTCACTGGCGAGAAGTCGCGAATATCCAAATTCGAGCAGAAAGTTTTCCGTTGCTGGCGATCGCCCTTGGCGTCACTTTACTTTCTCTAATTTTTGTCGGCTGGGTGTGGATGTTGATTTTGCGGGAATTCCGTCAACCTGTAACTGCTGCCTGGGCGATTCAAGTTTTTCTCAAAACTAATATTGCCAAGTATTTGCCGGGGAATATTTGGCATTTTTGGGGTCGAATATTGGAAGCCAAAAAAGCCGGCATTTTCCCGAAAGCTGCTACTCTCAGCGTGTTGCTGGAACCGCTGCTGATGGCTTCTGCGGGCGTTTTGATTGGGTTGATTTGTTTTGACAAATTCAATTGGTGGTTGCGGCTTGTGGGTTGTGCTGCTATTTTAACGGCGATTCATCCCCGCATTTTAAATCCGATCGTTCTCTTTGTAGAGCGGTTGAAGTTATCAAAAAATAATGGGGAAAATTCCCAGGCTGGGGCGGCTGCGGGCGAGGAACTGAATTTTCGTGAAGAGTCTACCTCCAATCTAGCTAAAAGAACATCGAATGTCAAGTCCCGACGCAAAATTAATTTGCCAATTAAACGCTATCCTTTAGTGCCGTTAATCGGACAAATGTGTTTTATCGGATTGCGGGGCTGCGGTTTTTTGCTAACTGTAATGGTTTTAACTCCGGTGAACTTTAGCAATATTCCCAACTTGTTCGGTGCTTTTTGTTTTGCGTTTGTTGTCGGTTTAGTCGTACCGGGAGCACCGGGGGGAATGGGAGTATTTGAAGCAACGGCGATCGCCCTGCTGTCCGATCGCTTTTCTACGGGTATAATTTTGAGTGCGGTGGCTTTGTATCGGATAATTAGCATTCTGGCGGATGTTTCCGGTGCTGCTTTGGCAAAGCTCGATCGCCAGCGCGATCGGCACAGTCGGTGAGTGGGAAAATATATGAGGCCAGCGGACTTGCCCCGATTAGCAGGACTCGAAAATATGTATTTTTATTAAGATTTTTTGCATACGTACGTATGCTGGGTATATTGGACTCAATAAAAAAAATCTCAACTCATTTGTTTAGGCTGCTAAGAAAAAAAGCCACAAACAATAGAGTCTGAATCCATAAATTTAAGACCTGCAAACAAACCGAGTTGCTCTCATAAAATCTACACCTTTAGGTATTTCTACCGTGAAGAAAACGGTTTTTTTAGTTCCGGTGTGCTTGTCCTGGATTTATGAAAAATTGTTAACTTTAGGATATAGGGTACACAGCCATGATGCCAGTTTTATCAGCAGGTGCGATCGAACTTCCGAATCAAATCAACGCGGGCAATGGGAGTTTTGGGGAAAAGAGCGATCGGCCCAATAACCCCAGTACAATAGTATTTATCGATGCCGCAGTAGCAGACTATCAAACACTCCTAGATGGAGTGAAATTGGGAGTAGAAGCAATAGTTATCGACTCGCACAGAGATGGAGTAGAACAAATTAGCGAAGTCTTAGCGAATCGCACTAATATTGACAGCATTCATCTAGTTTCCCACGGCGAACCTGGAAGCTTGCAACTCGGTAAAACCAGACTGTGTGTGGATAACCTAGAAGCTTATAGCCAGCAATTGCAGCAATGGCGACGCGCTTTAACAATTGATGGAGACATCCTGATTTACGGCTGCAATGTAGCAGCAGCATCCCGCGCTTGTCAGAAAGTCCGCCAGGGAATTTATTCCCTGTCTCAAAGCGAAAGTCGGTTGAAACCGACATCTTGCAGCAATATCAATAAGAGGATTTTTCGTGGGATCGGGCGGGTTTATAGAACCTATTTGCAAGCTTTAAGGCTGTTGGCGAACCCGCCCCTAGGGCTAATTGAGAATGGTGCAATATCTCAGTTGAAACCGACTAAAAACAATTTCATTAGACAGTCCTCTTTAGAGGACTTTTGCTATGAGACGGGGGTTGAAACGAACGGCGGAATCGAGGGCGAACTAGCCTTAGAATACTTTGGTGAAACGAGAATTGAAACCTCCAGCGGACTCGATGAACAAGCGGTAGATGGTAAGCACTTCCTCCACCGCATTGCATCCCTCACTGGTGCAAATATCGCCGCATCCAAGCATCTCACAGGGAGTGCAAAATTAGGTGGCAACTGGGAACTCGAAACACAAATCGGCTACATCAAATCTCCCCTAGCATTCGAGTCAAAGGCGATGCAAAACTATGCGTCGGTTTTGAATACCTATACCGTTAAAAATACTTTCGATAGCGGTACAGATTCTCTGAGAGATGCGATCGAAAAAGCTAATTTTAATCCCGGATTAGACACAATTAACTTTAACATTCCCGGCACTGGCCCTTATACCATTACCCTTAATCAAGCCTTACCTGTCATCACCAGCCCAGTTAGTATCGATGGGACATTTCAACCTGGATATGCTGGTAAACCGATAATTGAACTAAATGGCAGTTTAGTACAACAACCAGCATCATTTTCAAACTCTTTTTATATCAATGGTTTAGAGTTAGGCAAGAATCCTTTGGGCGGCGCAGAAGATTCCAGTGGAAGTACCATTCAAGGATTGGTTATTAACGGATTCGGAAAGGGTGGAAATTCTATAGGTCACGGCATTGGGGTACAGACTAACAACAATATCATCCAAGACAACTACATTGGTACTGATATTAGCGGTACGACTGCTGTAGGCAACACTTTCACTGGGATCAGAATCCAAAGTTACACTCAAAACAATCCTCCTAACGTTGTCCCTCCCGTAACAGGTAATATTATCTCCCGCAACGTCATCTCTGGCAACGGCTTGACAGGCATATTTGTGGCGAGGGAAGGAGTCACAAATACCAAAATTACTGGCAATTACATCGGGACTGATGCCACGGGAACAATAGCTTTAGGTACCGAGGGCGATGGCATTTTGATCTTAGGCAAAAACGGGAATAATACTATCGGGGGTACAGCACCTGGAGAAGGTAATATCATTGCTAACAATAAAGGGAGTGGTATTGAAATTAATGCACGTTCCGGCAGTAACACCATACAAGGCAATCGTATCTTTAATAACAAACGATTAGGAATTGACTTAATCGGCAATACTGGCATCACTCCCAACGATTTGGGCGATGCGGATATAGGCAGCAACAACCTGCAAAATTACCCGGTTCTGACCTCAGTTAGCGGCAACACAGTCAGCGGCATTCTCAACAGCACTCCTAACGCCAACTTCCGCGTCGAATTCTTTGCTAATAGCAGTTATGACCCGGCAGGGGCCGGTCAAGGTGAAACTTTCCTGGGTTTCCAAGACGTTACTACAGATAGTGCGGGCAATGCTAATATCAACTTCGCCTACACTCCAGTAGCAGGGAAACCGGTTCTCGCTGCTACTGCTACTAACAAAACTACAGGCGATACCTCGGAATTTTCCCGTCGCAATCAATCTCCTATTAATTCAATACCGGGAAGAACAACCACCACCACAACTAACCCGAATAACATTACCCTCAACAGCGGAGACTTCGTATATAACGTTTTAGCGACACCCTATCCGTCTGCTATTGACGTTTCAGGTGTAACAGGAAAAGTAGACAGCGTTACGATCGCTCTTAACAATGTTAAAACGGTTTATGGTCAATATCCCGATGAATCGCAGGTCATCAATCTCTTGCTAGTTGGGCCAGAGGGACAAAACGTGGTGTTAATGTCTCACGTTCCATCGACACCACTCAACAACGTCACGTTGAAGTTGGATGATAATGCAGCCTCTTTTCTTTATGATTTTTCTAGTTCTACAGTCCCAACTATCGCTTCAGGCAACTACAAACCGAGTAACTATTCGTTAAACAATGCTCGCGATATTTATCCCTTAGCTTTACCACCCGGTACGCCGACAGGGGCACCAGAAGGGCCTTACGGTTCGACTCTTTCTGTTTTCAATAAAACTAACCCCAACGGCACTTGGAAATTGTATGCAGTTGATGCTAACCAATATAATTCTAAAGCTTCCAATGCTACTACTCCAGGAAATATTGCTAGTTGGAGTGTAGACATTACTACTGATATCGGCAAAGAAACGACGACTCAAAATACTCCTCGCATCTTCTCGGCTAGCAACGGCAATAGTATCTCTGTATCGGATTCAGATAGCGAGTCGGTGGAAGTTAATCTCAGCGTTACCAGCGGCACTCTTACACTCAAGTCGCTGACGGGAGTTACCGGATCGGGGAATGGCAGCAACAGCCTGATTTATACGGGAAAACAGGCTGATATTAATGCTGCTTTAGATGGTTTAACTTATACGCCGAATCCGAATTTTAGCGGAACAGATACGCTGACTTTGACGACAAACGATCGCGGATCGGCAGAATTAGGCGGTGCTCAAACCGATAGCGATCGTGTGGATATTACCGTCAACCCACTAACTCCGACACCAACTCCACCGACGCCAACTCCGACTCCAACTCCGACGCCAACCCCGACTCCGACTCCAACTCCAACGCCAACTCCAACGCCAACTCCAACGCCAACTCCAACGCCAACTCCAACTCCGACTCCAACTCCGACTCCGACTCCCACGCCGACGCCCACTCCAACTCCGACTCCAACTCCGACGCCAACCCCGACTCCGACTCCGACTCCAACGCCCACTCCAACGCCCACTCCAACGCCCACTCCAACGCCCACTCCAACGCCAACTCCAACGCCAACTCCAACGCCAACTCCGACTCCGACTCCCACGCCAACTCCGACTCCGACTCCCACGCCGACGCCTACTCCGACTCCCACGCCGACGCCTACTCCGACTCCGACTCCGACTCCGACTCCGACTCCGACTCCGACTCCGACGCCAACTCCGACGCCAACTCCGACGCCAACTCCGACTCCTGCGGAAACTCCGACACCTACGCCGACTCCTTCGGAAACTTCTACTCCGACTCCGACGCCGACTCCGACTCCAACTCCGACTCCGACTCCGACTCCGACGCCGACTCCGACTCCGACGCCTGCGGAAACTTCTACTCCGACGCCAACTCCGACCCCAACACCAACGCCTGCGGAAACTTCTACTCCGACGCCGACTCCAGCAGAAAATCCGACGCCAACACCAACACCAACGCCTGCGGAAACTCCGACTCCGACTCCGACTCCAACTCCGACGCCTGCGGAAACTCCGACCCCAACACCGACCCCAACACCATCAGTACCTGTTGTTACAACAGGAAGTGATACTGATTGCATTTGCAATACTATTGAGTATCCAAAAGTCGATCGCCAAAACCAAGCTGACAACATTATCAACGGCAATGGTAGCGGTGCAATTCTGTTTGGTACACCAGAAAATGATGCTTTTTACGGCAGTCCAACTCCGAATATTTTCGATGCGGATTTAGGCGATGACAACCTCTACGGCGGTGAAGAAGACGACATCCTTTACGGCAACCGAGGCAATGATTTTATTGACGGCAACCAGGGAGATGATATCCTTTTTGGCGGCAAGGGCAATGACATCTTTGTTGGCGGTGAAGGCGAAGATATAATTTTTGGCAATAGCGGCAATGATTCAATAAATGGTAAACAAGACAACGACTTAATTTTGGGCGGTGAAGGTGATGATTTTATCGACGGTGGCAAAGGCAGCGATATCGCATTGGGAGGCAAGGGAAATGATATAATCTTCGGCAGCGAAGGCGAGGATTCTCTCTACGGCGATTATGGTAATGATACCCTCTGCGGAGGTGCTGGCAATGATTGTCTGAGTGGAGGTGCTGGCAATGATTTGCTAGACGGGTGCGAGGGAAATGATACTTTGATTGGTGGCAAAGGTAATGATACTCTGATTGGCGGTTTGGGGGATGATTGTTTAATTGGAGGTGCTGGGAGCGATCGCTTTTTACTGTCTGCCAATTCTGGTATCGATATTATTGCCGATTTTGAAGCGGGAAAAGATTTGCTGATGCTAGCTAATGGCTTGAC
Source organism: Microcoleus sp. S13_C3 (assembly GCF_036700905.1). Taxonomy (NCBI): domain Bacteria; kingdom Bacillati; phylum Cyanobacteriota; class Cyanophyceae; order Oscillatoriales; family Microcoleaceae; genus Microcoleus; species Microcoleus sp. S13_C3. The sequence continues at coordinate 50,184 of NZ_JAUBPT010000004.1, forward strand.
ATTCGAGCAATTAACTCTTACTGAGAATAGCGGTGCAACATTGATTCAGTTTGGGAAAACAGGAGAAATTATAGCTGCTTTAAACGGAGTTTCTGCTAGCATAATAAGCGCCAGTGATTTCACTTTCATTTAAACAGGCTCACCACTGATGCAGGTCGGCAACAAACGGTGTCCCGGAACTCGACTTTTTGTGCCGATCGAGCCTCTCCAACCTGACGCACCCTACCGCAACTTTCTCTTTCCCCTCTAACTCTCTCTGTGTCCTCTGTGTCCTCTGCGGTTAAAAACTCTAATTCTTATATGAATTAAAGCATTTTTTCCAGAAATTGCTTGGCGCGATCGCACTTCGGGTTACTAAAAAACTCCTGCGGCGGCACATCTTCCGCCACCTTTCCCCCATCCAAAAACAAAATCCGGTGGGCGACTTCCCGCGCAAAACCCATTTCGTGAGTTACAATCGCCATCGTAATTCCCGTTTTTGTCAAAGCTTTCATCACATCTAACACTTCTTTAACCATTTCAGGATCGAGTGCAGAAGTCGGTTCGTCCATCCACAAAATATCCGGTTCCATAGCCAAACAGCGGGCGATCGCCACCCGCTGTTTTTGCCCCCCGAAAGCTGAGAAGGATAAACCTCTGCCTATCTGACAAACCCACTTTTTCCAGCAATTCTAACCCCTTCAGACGCGCATCATCCGATTCAATTTGCTTCACCTTTACAGGCGCATAGAGCGCATTTTGCAGCACAGTCATGTGCCCAAGTGGAAATGCTGAAAAACCATCCCTACTTTCTGGCGGATTTTCATAATATCTGCCTTCGGCAAAGTAATATCCACCTGTTGTCGGTTTAGTCGTACCGGGAGCACCGGGGGGAATGGGAGTATTTGAAGCAACGGCGATCGCCCTGCTGTCCGATCGCTTTTCTACGGGTATAATTCTGAGTGCGGTGGCTTTGTATCGGATAATTAGCATTCTGGCGGATGTTTCGGGTGCTGCTTTGGCAAAGCTCGATCGCCAGCGCGATCGGCACAGTAAAAAAAAGGTGAATTTGAAATAAAATATTTGAGGAATATAATTTGCTGCGATCGAGGAATCCCTGAATCGGGCAATCTAGTCAAAGCTATAATCAAAGTCGTGAGTGCCAACTCACAGACTTAGGTAAATTACTTGAACTTTGGCTGACCGTGTAAATCCAATCATCTCAGTGGCAGCAAATTCATCACATTACAGGTTCTTTGAAATAATGACTCTAACCTCCGGTTAGCCATGACTCATAACAACAATCGAACGACAACAATTCGTTACCTTCTAATTACATCAGGTGTACTGGCGATCGGTGGATTAGGCTATCTTGCTTATACCATGTTGCGGCAACCCAACGAAGTACGCTACTACGAATCCGAACAGCAATGTATTGTAGATGCGATGAACCAAAGCAACGGGTTCACCAAAGAGCAGTGTCAGGCCCAGTTCCGGTACGCAATGCAGGAATACGAACGCATTACGCCCGTGTATCGCACGCAGCCAGAATGCCAAGAAGACACAGCAAGCATTTGCTCGCAGGTATCGAATTCCAGCGTTGCTACCCCCGGATGGCGACCAGAGTTCGGCGGCTTCTATTTCACCGATGATGTCGATGATGATGCCCCTCCAACAGTGGTCAACGGCGGCCCCAGCGGCTCCTACACGATTTATCCAGTGCAACCCGTTTACCGCTCCAACATCGGAATTGTAACTCCAGATAGAACCCAGATTACTCGTCCCCTACAGGGCATACCGCTAGATTCTCCCTACTTTTCCTCCAGTCGCGACACCCCAAATCGCCCCCCAGGCCACGCAGCTCGCGGAACCATCAAGGGACGAGGGAGCTTTGGTAATTCTGTCCGCTCCACGGCTCCTTTGGGAAGCGGAGGCAAGTGATATCGATTCCGGTTGCACTCCTTATCATTGTTGAATGTTGACTGTTGACTGTTGACTGTTGACTGTTGACTGTTGACTGTTGACTGTTGACTGTTGACTGTAGAAGGAGGGGTCAAAAAAATGAAAATTGCGCGAATTATTCGTTGGCAGCTTGATTCGACTTTACGCCCGACTTTCTAAGCGCGGATTTGATATCATTTCGGCGCAGCCGGAATTGATATGATGCAAGCATTTTTGAGAGGCTATTCATCCTACAACTATTTTTTCTCTAGTTCTTTTCTCTGTTTTTGTAGCTCATTGAGTTCCACACCACTAGCAAGGCGCTTCAACCATGTATCCCTTTTTGTTTCAGCGACGACGCAACTGGCAGCAGCACGTATTAGATAACGCCTACCAATGTCAGCCTCTTGCAGACATCAAGCAACGCTACTGGGCAGAAGCCTTAGACCGTCCCTTTGGGGTGATGTTTTCGCGCCAGGAAGAGGCGAGGATCTGGGATGCTACTGAGGCTCTTTGGGATATGTGTGGGGAGTTTTTGGACTGGTTTTTCACCGCTGATGGCCTAGAAAATCGGATGAAAAAACTCGCTATTCCCCCTGCTTTCTGGGAAGCAATTCAGGTTTCGTGGGATCGGGTTGACGAAGCAGAAGATATGTCTCTTTATACCCGTTTCGATCTTGCCGTCACTGAAGATGGAAAAATTAGCCTTCTAGAAATCAACGGCGAAACTCCTCTATTGGGTGCAGAAACAGTCTATCAATGGCTGTGGTTAGATGACATGAAAAAAACAAGCCGAGATTTGATCTCGCTTCCCAACGATGCCAATCAGTTCAACAACTTTTGGGACGAAGTTGCGGGTCGATTCCGCACTCTAAGTCGTCATTATGATTTAAAGCAGTTCGGTCTGAGCTTGTTAATTGACGAGCATCTGTCAGAAGATACCGAGATGGCAGGACAACTGGTCGAAATTATTAATCAAGAATTGGGAAACGATCGCTTTTTCACCCAACTTGTAGGATTGCGTAACCATCTGGGCGTGGATGAAGAAGGATTTTTTGTCGATCAATTCAATAATCGGATCATGCGGCTGTGGAAAATCGTCGATTGGCTGGATTTGCAACTTGCAAGCGAATCTTTTAACGCAGATGAAGCCCTAGCATCGCGCCTGATAGCGGGGGACGTGAAAATCATTGAGCCGCTCTGGAAACAGATTTTAAGCAATAAAGGAGCGATGGTGTGGATGTGGGAATTATTTGGCAACCACCCAGTTTACGCTCAATTCTTGCTACCCACTTTCTTCACAGATACTATCTCGATCGAATCCACAGCATTACTGACCCAAATGCACGTCAAAAAGCCCCTCGTCGGTCTAGAAGGTGTTGGGGTTTCTATTGAAACAGGCGATTTTGTTGCGGGAGCCGTTCACGCCCGCGAGGCGATGGGCTACGATCGCGAAGGATTCATTATTCAGTCCTATCAACCCTTGCCCGAATATTTTGGCTACCACTTCGTCGTAGGTTCCTGGATTGTCGGCGATACTCCATCCGGCATCGTATTGCGCGGAGATACCAATCCGATCACCGGACGACATTGCTTAATCGTTCCGCATATCGTGAGCGATCGTCTAGTGAATACTTAAATTATAATCAGAAAAACTATGAAATTACAAACTCATGATGTCCGGGGAATTCCGATTCTTAGCAGTGAGTGGAGTGTAGATGAATTTATTGCCGATGAGTTTAAAATTCCCGAAGTCGCGCCTACAATTCAGGCTGGATTTATGGATCTCCTTAGCCGAGATGTGTTCTCTGAGGGAGACAGTCAGCCACTCTACGAGCACCTGCTATCTCGCAGTTCGGAGTTCTCGTTAGAATTCATGAGTGCGATCGAACTTTGGCTGCAAGACGAATTACGGCACTACGTTGCTCTACGTAAGGTCTATCACATGGTATCAGGTTTGTCCCCAGAGGCGATCGACCAAAAAAACCAGAGTCGGGTGCATGAACTCGAACCGATCTCGTTTCTGATTGAGAACGAATTCACCATTCTAGTTGGTTTAATGTTTGACGAAATGGGTTCCGTGTGGTCTTATCACCGGGATATTAAGGAATTCTACCAACACTATGGGAAGGGCTTTGCTCGCGTAGGACATTTGGTCACGCAGGATGAGGGGCGGCATTTTAGGAATGCTGCGACTCTCATCCAACATCGCCATCCCGACAAAATCGATCGGATCGAACCCTTATTAGAAAAGATTAGCGAAATGGAAGCCAATCTTGCTTATTATCCCAAGACTTTCTTTCTCGATCACGCTCAGGAAAGACACCGCTTCCCGAAAGATTTTAATACCCAGGTGATTCAAAGAATTCTCTCCTTTTTCTAACAGAATTACCAAGTTAATCATCGGATCAACATTATTATACTTTCCGTGCCGATCAAGCCTCTCCAACCTGACGCACCCTACCGCAACTTTCTCTTTCCCCTCTAACTCTCTCTGTGTCCTCTGTGTCCTCTGCGGTTAAAAACTCTAATCCTTATATGAATTAAAGCATTTTTTCCAGAAATTGCTTAGCGCGATCGCACTTCGGGTTACTAAAAAACTCCTGCGGCGGCACATCTTCCGCCACCTTTCCCCCATCCAGAAACAAAATCCGGTGGGCGACTTCCCGCGCAAAACCCATCTCGTGAGTTACAATTGCCATTGTAATGCCCGTTTTCGTCAAAGCTTTCATCACATCTAACACTTCTTTAACCATCTCTGGATCGAGTGCAGAAGTCGGTTCGTCCATCAACAAAATTTCCGGTTCCATAGCCAAACAGCGGGCGATCGCCACCCGCTGTTTTTGTCCCCCCGAAAGCTTAGAAGGATAAACGTCCGCCTTATCTGACAAACCCACTTTTTCCAGCAATTCTAACCCCTTGAGACGCGCCTCATCCTTAGCCACCTGCTTCACCTTGACAGGGGCATACATCACATTTTGCAGCACTGTCATGTGCGGAAACAAGTGGAAATGCTGAAAAACCATCCCCACTTTCTGGCGGATTTTCAGAATATCTACCTTCGGCAGAGTAATATCCACCCCCTCAATATATATGTGTCCAGAAGTGGGAATTTCCAGTAAATTCAAACACCGCAAAAAAGTAGACTTGCCGCACCCCGAAGGGCCGATAATGGCAATCACTTCTCCTTGATGAATCTCAGTAGTTATCTCGCGCAAAACCTTGAGATTGCCAAAAGATTTATACAGGCGATCGACCTTAACTGCTACTTTGGAGTCTGCGTTCGAGTACATTGGCCCCCCAAGTTAAACTAAGCACCATCAAATAATAAATTGCGCCGACAAATATCAAAGGTTCAAAGTAAATATACTTTTCTGCTCCCACAATTGTAGCGCGACGCAGCAAGTCTTCTACGCCAATTACTGAAACTAAAGCTGAATCCTTCAGCAAAGCAATACTTTCATTCACCAATGCAGGCAAAATATTTTTCAAGGCTTGCGGCAAGATTATATCGCCCATCATCAGTTTGTAGGGAACGCCAAGGGATTCTGCGGCTTCTTTTTGACCTTTATCTACGGCTTGAATTCCCGCGCGGATTGTTTCGGAAATATAAGCCCCAGAATTCAGGAAAAAAGTAATCACGCCAGCTTGCAGCGCCGATATATTATAGCCCGTAAGCTGCGGCGTTGCAAAATAAACTAAAGTCAACTGCAAAATTAGCGGTGTTCCGCGAAAAATTGAGGTGTAAGCAGTGGCAAACCAGAACAGCGGTTTAATGCTAGAAATCTTAAACAGAGACAGGACGATTCCCCAGATAAATCCGAGAAATGCCGACAGCAAGGTAAAAGTTAGCGTTACCCAAAGCCCGGACAAAATATAAGGCAGACTCGGCAAGATTTTGCCAAAATCTAACCCGAACTTGGGCGCTACCGGAGGCTGATTTGCTTGAGCAGTTTCTTGCGGAATCGGTCGAGAAAACCACTTAGTAGCTAGTTCCTTAATTTGACCGCTGGCTTTCATTTGCTGGAGGACTCGGTTGAATTCTGGAACTAATCTTGAACCTTTCGGAAAGGCGATCGCCGAACCGCTTTCTTCAGTATTCGGGATTGTGTTAAATTCCAAGTCCGGGTTCGCTGCTGCATAACCCGTAGCAACAGTATCCTCGATCACTCCTGCAGCGATGCGGTTCGATTTAATTTCTTGAATGATATCAGGAATCCTATTGAGAGCAGCCAGTTGCACACCAGGCATTTTTTTCACCGCTTCCTGCTGAATGCTTCCGAGTTGAACGCCTACTTTTTTCCCGGCTAAATCTTCAGCTTTGGTCAAATTGCTGCCTTTATTGGCGACAATTGTATTTTGAGCTTCGTAGTAAAGGTCAGAAAAATCAACATTTTTTTTCCTTTCTGCTGTGGGCGTCATTCCAGCCATCACAAAATCGGCTCTGCCCGCCTGCAAAGCGGGAATTAAGCCGTTAAAATCCATGCCAATTACTTTCAGTTCGTAGCCTAATTTTTTAGTAATATATTTGGCAATATCGATGTCAAAACCGATGATTTCGTTGCCACTAACAGCCGTATCTTTAAATTCATAGGGCGGGTAGTCTGGGGAAGTCGCCAGTGTTAAAGTCTTGTTGGCTTGGGCGTAGCTGGCGATCGCAATTAAACAAAGGGCGATCGCCGCCGCCAGCATTGATTTTAATTTTAAACGTTTCATGTCGAACATTGTGCTAAAAAATCCCCTCGCCACCAAAACATACCACAAATCGGAATCAAGTCACCTTTGTAAAGGAAGATATAGTCCTGGACGCACGGGTTTCCAGAAACCGGGTTTGATGGACAAACAAACTGCATAATTAGCTTTTAACAAGGGTAAAAAGCCCGGTTATAAAGGTATTAATGCGCCTAGGGCTAAAGATAGATAATTATGCCACTAAGTTATATTTAAAAAATGTCCTAAATGCACAGTTTTTAACATTTTAGAAAGTAAAGCTTGTCCGCACAACTCCCACCCATGTTGTACCGTTGTCCTATTTGCGATCGGTATTTGTAATCATCCAGCATATTCCATCTATATGTGGTACAAAGTATTCAGTAGATCAGAGCAAAAAATGCGATATTACTTCTAAGCCGCCGGGAACGATCGAGTGGGAGTGATTTGTCGTTAGTCATTAAGTAGGCGGACAGATTTTTTCGTCTGTCTGCTTATTGTGATTTTGGATAAAAGGGCGATTCCCTACGGGATAGCTACGCTTCACGGGCTTGAGGGGATGGGGGAGTGCGAAGGGCGATCGGCTCAACATTAGGGTTTGGATATTTAATGAAGTTTATTGAATTAACTTCACTATTCTAATACTTACTCCTCTAGTTTTAATAATACTGACTTTGACAATATCATTAATGGCGAGGGAAATAGTACGCTTATAAATCTCCTCTTTTGCCAGACAATCTGAGCCTTCAATCTCATAGGTAATGGTTGTTTTAAGTTTCTTGCCTTTTTGTACTTGAATATCAACTACCTTGGCATCAATTTCTTGTCCTTCTGAAAACCGTTGTGTTTCTTGACTAATTGAATCTTGAGGAGAAGGAGGAGATGGGCGATCGCTATCCAGTTTAATTCTCATCACATCTAAAGGGTTTGGTAGCACAAGACGCTCTTTATATTCATTTACTGTCTTATCGTTCCGTTTGACAGGACTACCAATGTGATGTTTGGCGGTGTCTCGTTCAATCTCCATATATCGAGTAGTTTCTTCAATATTTGCTGGCCCTGGCCAACTCAAAATAGCCAGCAACATCTGGATTCTACATAACTTTTCAAAGTCACCACTATAATTAAGTTGCTCCAGCATATAGTTTTCAAAGCATTGCTTATACTCTGAATCGTTTTTTAAATTTTCTGCGGTTTCCCAGTCGTTGCTGTTGTCACTGAATAACTGGGTGTAGCGTTTTTGGTGATCGCTCACATACAGCTTATTTTCAATCTTAACGGCTCCTAATCCCAAAGGCTTGCCCATGCCAAGTTTAAGACGATAGCGATCGTTTTGAGCAATATCGAGTACCCACAGCAGCGCACCTAGTTCAACTTTGCTCAGATTTTCAAAGTGAATGTAGAATTTAAAGCTAACTCCTTTGTTAATTGGTTTAATCAGAGTTGTTTGGGTATCAGAAACTTGTTTGGGGGAACCAATAACTTTTTTCGGGGTAGGAAGTTTGAAATCTGGAGCGCTTCCTTTATGCCAGTACAGCTTATGACCGCGAATCACCGTCTCTATAACAGGTTGGCTTGCATAATGTTTGAGTTGTGATTTATCTACATTGGGTTGAACTAGATAATGTGGAAAATAGCTTGGCTTTGGTTCAGATAGGATTTGTGGAGTTAATGGTTCGCTTTCATACCAGATACTATTTTGACTGCTTTGATATAAAGCATCAGTAACAAACACACGTCCTGCTCTTTGTTTATCAAAATCTTTAGGCAGTTTTTCATCTTTAGTTTCTTTTTTGACCCAACCAAATATTGCCTCAGCTAGATCGATTGAAGCTAATTTTCTCAAATCTTTAGGAATAAAATCTACTACAGTGGTTGCATGACCATTACCTTCAGGAGAGTACGGAATACGGAAATTAGGACTTTGCCCAAAAAAACATACTATATTTTTTCCCTTTTCAGGAGGACAGTAGAAGATGGGAGCATTTTCTTTTTCTTTTAATACTCCCCAATCCTTATCAAAGGGAGATTCTTTCTGAAAATCAGTCAAAGCATTACGATAATGCTCAATTGCTTTCTCATTTAGTCTCAACTTAGGAGAATTTGAACTTGCTTCAAATACTAAACATTCAAAAACTACACAGTGATTGCGACGAGGTGACGGTTCATTTCCTTGTTTCATGTTGCCACTGGTAACAAGTACACCTTTTTTTGGGTGAGTGTCAGGTAATTCGACATTATGAGCAAATAAGCGTTTAGCTCTATCTGTATTATCTACAGCTACACTTCTGTAGCTAACAGAAACATACTGAGGCTCATATTTATCATCATTGAATTTTTTAAATTTAGGCAAGTTAAGAGACGTTTCTCTAACCCAACAAAATGTTGCGCCTTGTTCAGTCTTAGCAGGTTGAATATACCATCCTTCACTATCTTTTTTAAGATAACCAGCTTTAATTTTTTCTGGAGCGACATACTTATTGTATTCTTCACCCCAAGATTCTTTAGTTTTATTTGCCGCTACTGCACGAAAAAATAGGCGATGCTCATCTGATACTCTATCAAGTTTACTAAAACTCACAATTTCAACTAGAGTTCGTAGCATCCCTCGTAAACTGCTACCAGGAACAATAGGAATAAGGTCGGTTCTGTATGTAAAAAATGGAGCTAAAACTGTTTTTCTTTCAGATTCCCATTGTTTTTTATCCTCTTCCCACTGTTTCTTCTGTTTCTCTCTCACATCTTTTGGTGGCTTTAAGTATTTTTCTGGGATCTCTGAATACTTAATAAAATTAGCTGGAGTCATTCCACAGCGAATATACAAAGGAGATTCAGTGGTCAAAGTGCATTCAATCCTTCCTGTGTGATAATCTGGATGATAGCGATCGCCCTCTGGTAAAGGTAGTTTAGCTTTGACAACTGTATCGGGAAGTTCGACAAAGTTATAAGGTGCGATCGCTCTTCTGTGAGCGGGAACTTCATCAATATGCTTAGGATTCATAATTCAATCTCCTTATAGTTCAGTAATTTCACTTAATCTCTATTGATTCTGTAACTCTTGCTCAAAACTAACCCCTTCATACAAAAGTTCGATCGCACATTCAAACTCAATACTTTCTAGAGCGATCGCCTCGCCAGCTTCATACTCATAATAAAGCCACATTTTACCTTCTCCTCGACGATAAACCTCAACTACTATTTCTTCTGAATCAACTAAGACATATTCTTGCAAACTCGGAATCTGGCGATAATATTTGAGTTTTTTGGTGCGATCGTAAGTTTCTGTACCGGGCGAAAGAACCTCAACAATGACTTTAGGATTTTGAATGAAATCGCGCGCTTTCAAGTCATCTGAGTCGCAGGTTACAACTAAATCGGGATAGAAATAACGACTACTTTTAATAGGTTGAACTTTCGCATCTGACACATAAGCTTGACAACCTCTGTGACGTAAATGAGGTCTTAGGGCTGTATAAAAGTTGAGAGCAACGCTGTTATGAGGAAGAGTACCCCCAGTCATTGCCAAAATTTCGCCATCAATATATTCATAACGAAGTTCTTGCTTGGCTTCCCATTCTACGTATTCTTCCGCCGTCATTTTTTGATATTGTTCGCGATTGGCGATCATAGTTCGCTCCTTGATGGAATGTATTCCTATTTTAACAAGTGTTTTTGAAATTACATAACTGGTTACTAAAATCTACTTTTTTGGATGAGAATATAAATCTACCAGGCGACTCAGATAAATTCTGGCTACACCGCTCTCATCATCATAATCAATATAATGACGTACTTTCAAACGTAAGGGGCGAGAATCTTTACCTGTGAAAGTAATCCCAGTTAAAGGTACAGCGTGTTTTAATCCTTGAGAACCATCTGAAACTAAACTAAATCCCTTTGATTCTTTCTCTACTTTAGTTCCCCAAAGGATTTGATCTTCATCTGGGAGGCATTTTGGTTTATTGTCATCTTGAACTAGACGTGCTTTCCAGTTTTGACCGACTTTCCAAAGCATAACTTCAGCATTTTTACCAAAGATTCGACATTGTTGGAGAGTAGGCGATCGCAATTTAGCCAATTGGGGAAATACATCCTCATCTCCTGATGTCACCAACTTGTAGTCATCGCCTCTAAATTTACCCCAAATTACTCCATCATCAGCATGAGCTAATAACCAAATTACTCTATCGTCACCATGAGATAATAAGTTTTGAAATTGATACTGCTTTGCCTTAGCTTGTAACCAGTTGTACAAAGAAGGCGTATCCATAATATCCTGAGTATCTTCAAGGGTTTTGCAATCGGGTTTATTCATTAGCATTCAATACCTCAGTTGGATAATTGACTAATTTTTGAAAAAATTTTTCTAATCTACCAGAATCGCTCACTACAAGGGGTTCTTTTTCACCTGTTTGATTGATCGTCCATACCTCTTTATGCTGTAACTTTTTTTCCCGATCCCAGATATACTGGGTCAAGGTTGCGTTTTTTCCCTGTAACCTTCCCCGCCCGATACTACTTTCACCTCCAACAGGTAAATCACTTGTCCATAAATCTTTCAGCAAGAGTAACAATAATCCAATTTCATGGTTGTATGGATTGCGTAACTCTAGTTCAATAGTGACAATGGTTTTATCACCACCAAAGATAGGTTGTTCCTCAAATAATGCACCGTGATACGCACCACCTGTAAAGCGATCGATCGCAATCCGATTTTGTACTAATTCAGTTGCATCTTTGATAACTTTTTCATGGACAACTAAACGGCTTGCTTTTGCCTGTTTGCTTTTATCCTTGCTAAAGTCAGGGCCAAATACTTCATCAATGATGCTTGTTGGCTTCTCAAGGGTATTAATAATCCTCTCAGCACGATGCCGTAATACTCCTGCTAAACTCGTACCAGATAATACTGATACTGGATTAGTTTCGTTATGTCGATGAGATTTTAAGTGTACAACATCAGGGGCGCGTCCAGTAGAATCTTGACCAGAACGAATGAGGAGAGAACCAGCTAATTTGAAAGTGGCGTGGATGAGGAAGCGATCGCGCTTATCCTCCCAGTCTTCTGCTACCTCAAGTCCTGCTTGTTTCATTGCTTCGACAATTGAAGCATCAACAGCGGGTGGTTTACTACAGGGTGGGTCAGTTAACCAAGAATGGTCAAGGGTTAACCAAGCCATGCGATCGCCTGGATCTTCCAGATTAAAATTCCAAACCTGCCAGTTATGAACTTTACAGCGGCCGAAACCGCGTCGCTTTTTCATACCGAGGCTGATTTCACCTTTTTCTAAGCCGGAGAGTGCGATCGCTAATCCTTTTAGTAAATCAGCTTCATTAGCTTCTCTCTCGACCAAGAGTTCAAAACTTAGAGGAAATTCTGTCCCAGCTTGCAGCAACTCTAAGTCATACTTAGCTTTATCTTCTGCGGTTCCTGTACCCCCATTGATTTTTACTCCATCTCTGAGTTCAGCTTTGATTGGTTTAGTGCCGATCGCATCATCAATAATCAGAAGACTTTGAGTATCTTGTTCTCTTAACTTAATCTTTTCTTTTTCACTTTTATCCTTTTCATCTTTATAGGCAAAGAGGTCTCCAAATAGTTTGGCTGCTAAGTCGTAGCGTCTGTCGCTTTCTTGATATCCCTTCTTTCGTTCCCGCAAATAATTTCGTAAAGCGCCCCCAATAGATGAACCTGTTAGTAAAGCATGGTTACTGATACTATCGCGAAGCAACGGCAAATCAATAGGACTATCTGCATCACCACTTCCCAGACTGGTGGGTGTATCTAATACTAGAGTGCCGCGTACAATAATCCGCTTGATAATATGGCGATTTGACTTATGACGCAGTTCAGTCATTATTTTTCTCCTTCATGGTCTTTTTTGCAACTGCTATAATTAACCGTAGCGAATATTCTAGCGCTAGGTAATTATCAAAACCTTGCGGTACACTAGCAATCGTCACAGTTGGTTTACCAGCAACCACTAAATCTGTAGTTTGTGGATCGCTACGCCAAGAGTTATTAAGCCAGCTATCTGGAAAATCCAGCCAATTATGAATTTTCTCATCCAGTCTTTCACCTGTGGTGAGTCTGATACTCTCAAATTGTTTGCGAGCATTAGATGGCAAATTGCGTAGTAACTCACGAACAGGCTCAGCTAATTCTGTAATAGTCTTACGTTCAGCTTCCGGTTTGTCATTCTCGATATCAAGCTCAGACAATGCCTTTCTAGTTACAATCATTAATCGAGAAAGTTGACTATTTGAAATTTGCTCTTTCTTGGTCATTTCGATACTGCTAACTTCCTTTAACAACAGTTGATCGAGTTTTGTCCGTAGTATTGTAGTAGCTATATTTGTAGCAATTTTTAATGATTCGGGTGCTAATGATTCAGGTGTGTTAGCGGATTTGCGTTCGGACTGTGGCAGTCTTGCCTTGTATTCTGTATGTTCATCATTTAACCAGTTGGTGAGCACTCGTCCAAAACCATCTACCCTCCTCTCTCCAATGCCTTGTTCCTCAAGTAGTTTAATTCTTTGCAAATCCAGGTTAACTTTGTGAAAAACAAAGACACTTCCTGCTGCCAAAGCTAGAGTTTGAGGTAAAGGTAGTCCCCATTTCCGATTGAATCCTCCAACAATAAGACTGCTGGCATATATTCCCCCTTTTTGAAATTCAAGTTCTACATTTAGCGATGCTGAAAGTAGCTGACGTAATACTTCAGGCTCGGCTACTAATTGTCCCCATTCATTGCGTAGAATCATGTCACTGAGAAGCGTAATCGTTAAATTTTCGTTTTGTTCTATTCGCTCTTCAGTGGCCATTCCTACTTCATGGCAATCGTCATCGTTTGATATTAGCTCTATTGTGGTGTGACCGTAGCCTGCGCTTTGGGAACCACCTAACCAGATATCCTTTGGTTGCAGTAAAGATTCAATGATATCTTTATCGTCTTGAGAGTCGCATAAGACAAGTGCTTGAAAAGTCTGCTTTGCATCTATGGCATCGTAGCAAAATATAGCACCGTTAGCCTCTGTTCCTCTGCCTTTTTTGCGATCGCGCTGATTGTGAATATTGATTCGTCGCTTCACTCTGTACAAAACTACATCTTCATCTTGAACTGTACAGAATTTTTCATCTAACAATTTTGGAGATAAATCTTCATCTCGCTCATCAACGGGAATCTTGCTGAAATCGTATATCGTTCGATCTTCGGTTTCCGAAAATTCCACACCTTTCTCCTTGTACCAGGAACGCGGTACAGGCAAAGTACGCTTTTGATGAATATCGGCAGGATAAGCATTCAAGTAACGGGTTTTCTCATCGTCAAAAAACAATCGGGTTACATCTGGGAAACTCTGATTATCTAAAATATCATCGGTTTCTCGCAGTCCATGACGCTTGAGATAGCGGCCAATCAGCACCCCGCGAATCATGCTGCCAGGAATATAGGGATAGGATACATCACTGTTAGGATCTCCCTGTAGGGATGTCGCTAGAATCGGTTGCTGAGTATGCAATAAAAACGTAACTGCTTTCATCTGATTCTCCCAAAACGCTCGATAGAATCCATATCTTTTGTAATCTCATTGCTAGAGTTGTACAGGCTGCATTGTACGTGACCCCGACCTCGATTGCGTCCGCTTCCAATACGTCGCAGTGCTAATGTACCCACTGCCATAAGCGCTAACATATCTTTATCGTCATCAGAACCTTTATTGAGTTCAGTTTCAAATAAAAGTTTTGATTCAAAAGGCAATTCTCGCAGAATTACACGAGCCGATCGCAAGCTGTGTTCAGTAGGTGCGCCATCTTCTGGATCGATCGCAGTCTGACGACGAATGGTAGTAAGAGATTCTAGAATATCTGTGGAAGTTAGAACGGGTTTATATGTAGGGTTCCTTCGCTTTCTATCTTGCTCTGCATCTAGCTGTGCTGCGATCGCCTTTCGTAGATCGCCCGGTAAACAAGCATCTCCAACATGAATTTTTGCCTGACTTTCCAGGGTACTTCCTGGTATACCAAACAAACGATCTGCAATTTTTTGCCAGTGCTGACGCTGATTATCATCAGGTAACACAGCTATTAAGTTATCGCATTCTTCACTAAGCAAGCCTTTAAGAGTGCGTCCCCGTAAATAGGGAAATCCATAGCGATCGTGTTCTACCTCTTGGTCAACTAAACCTGCTACTCCATCACCACGTCCAAAGGTAGTATCGCTCCAAAGTTTAATTTTGAGGGTATAGGTACTCATCGGGTTATTCTTCGATAGAGGTGTAAAAATCCATTGCTTCAATCACGTCAAAATACCCGCAGATGTCTTTATACCAACCTTCTTTTGCAAGATCTGAATTTGCTTCTGTAAAAGCAGGTAGGCTCTCTAGACTGTAAGCTTGGATAAATTGCGCTGTTGCTTTCTTACCTTGTCGCAATACTTCGCGTAGAGCCATAACTTTGTTGCGGCGATCCTTCCAGTCCTTATGTGTATTGAAATCATTGAGTACCTGGGAAAAACCAGCCCAAGTACGCCACTGCTTTGGGCAAGAGTGCGACCGCATGGGGCGCATTGTTAAAGAAGCAGGTTTATCAAGATCTGGAATTTGGACGCGGTACTCGCGATCGCGAATTTCACCAATACTTCCCAAAAGACCACTAGCTGCAATATGCCAATCAAGGGCAGAAAATAAAGGTTTTTCATAGTCATTTGTTTCTTGCCGCATCCATTGTTTAGCTTGACTGCATAATGCTTCACTCAACGCATAAGCTCGTGAAAAGGGATAGTGAGTTTTAACAATCGCAATTCCCGCACAAGCTGTTGCTTTACCTTTTCCATCAGGTAAATCCTGAGTAAATTCCTCAAATTTTTCTAAGAATTTAACTGCTAACGATAAACCTAATCGTCCATCACACACAAAAGTAACATCATCACCACCGTACACAATTGGGCGAAATGGTAAGTAGTTATCTTTAATCTCAAATTTCTCTTGATCAACTAACTTAATTACTGCACGACCCACTGCTTCCAATGCTCTGCGGCTAGCTTCACTAACTCCCCAGGAAAGCTTACGCATTGCAATAATAAACTTTGGGTTATCAGATTGGCTTTTTCCATAACTTTCAAATCGTTTCCCCATCTGATTGCCATCAATATGAACAACAGCAATATAGCTGCTTTCATTTTCGGATCGTCCTAAATCATCAACATCTAGAGGGATATCGTACTGTTCGTTACGCTTTCTAGGTTTGCGATCGTCAAATAGTATTTTTCTCAATTCCCCGTTAGCTTCATTAACTTTATCCAGCTTTTTAACAACTTCTCTGGATATTGGTTTTGTAACTCCATCAATTTCTCTTATTTCTACAGCGACTAATCCAGTTGAAACACAGCTAGCTGTCACTCCTAAACCCAATAAAGGAGCCGAAGGTCTTGGTTTTCTTTTTTGAATGTCTAGCTTGCCTTTGATTAGGTCATTTTCAATGACATTTTGTAACAACCTCTGATTCCAATTAAATGATTGATGGGCAATTTCAACATTAAGTCCTGGGGCTTGAAAAAGTATCTTTTTGCTCCAAGCTTCAGTAAACTTTATGGCATAGTTTTCTTCCGTATCTCGGAATAATAAAAACGTATTGCCACCACCGGAGTAGATTAACTCAGCAATAATTTCAGGCTTTTCGTTAATGCGCGGTTCAGCTTGACTGGGATTGCGATCGGGAATGTAAACATTACCCATATCTGCCAAACATTCTTTCACCCAATCATCCGTCGCTAACTTCACCAAGTAAGAACCAGCAACATTTTCCTTCAGTCGGTTACTGCCAAAAATGTACTTCTGAATTCCCGTGGTATCAATTACTGTGGCAATATATTTACTCATTATTTATCTACCCCCTGAATCCAGGTTTTCAGTTTTTCTGATAGGTCGGCCAGGTCGTTTAAACCAAAAACATTCACCTTATCATCTTTAATTTGAGACATAAAACCTTTTTTGATTTTCTCAGGCTTGTCATAGCAGCAGACTAAAGCAACTCGTGCCTCATCTCCCCCCATTTGTCGCGCTCGACGATAAGCTTCAAATAGTTTTAACTTGCATAACCCAGGCTCAGTATCAGTCGTACAGGAAAGTGCAAAAAGTTGATACCCTCGCAAAAATGCCACATCAAATTCAAAATGACCAATATCATCATTTTCAGGAAAATTAAATGACATTCCTACTTCATCTATTAACCTTTCCTCATCTTTTTTTATTTTTTCATCAATCTCTTTTTGCTCTTGTTCCTGAATGTCTTTTAAATTCTGTAAAACATAATCTTCTAACCAAACTCCCTCAAGCCATTTACAGATTTCTTTTGGATATTTATTTTTATCTTTAGCTTTACTGGGTTTTGGTATTAAGCTTGCGTGTTCTAGGTTTTGTATAGATAAATAGCCATTTTCGTCGCAGAGTTTATGTTGTTGTAGAATGTTAGTTATTTCTTGTGGCAATTCTTGAAGAGGCAAGGCTAGTTGTCTAAGCTCAGTAGCATTTTTCCAGTCACTTAATTCAAAAAATTTTTCTATTTCATTATTGGCATTTGTGAATTCTCCTAGCTCTATCTTCTGTCTGGCTTCTAGACGCAGTAACTTGTAACACCAATTTCGCCACTCATATTTGTGCTTTACTATAGCCTTTACTAACTCAGAAAACGTGACTTTAGTTTTAGGTGGCTTGCTGAGATTAAAACCATGTAACTTAAAGAGCTTTTCTAACGAAAAATCGAGATCCTCTTTAGGTATATCTAAAGGATCGGGATTAGTTGGCTGGTCAATCAGCATCTTGAGGTTACGGGAATCTAAGTAACTGAAGATAGGTTCAGGGTTGAGCTTGTATTGAGGCTCTTCAAGTCTTAATTGAGGCTCTTCAAGTCTTGGCTGAAGTAGTGCTTGATAAGCATGAACTGCCATTGCTTTTGTCCCACCTGTGTAGTTCAACCCAAAGCGCTGCTTATTTGCATGATCTGGTTTTTTTTGAATTTCTTTCACTATTTTCCAAATCTTTTTCTTGATTTCGGCAGCATTGGATTCGTTGTTATCCAGTGACCACATTTCTTGGTCACTTAAACCTAATGCTTCCTGAAGACGTTCAGCCGGTTTTTGGGTGTATTCGGTGAACACTAGATAGGGCTTGCCACCTTCTGCTAGCAAGGTTTTCGCCGCCACATAGTTAGGCAAAGGGTTCTCGCCAACCAGCAAAAACAGGTGGTCAACTTTGTACTTGTCGAACTCAGATGTACTCATAAAGCCTGTCTCTCCGTCTTGCTCAACTTTCATGCCGATTATCGCATTCTATCGGAAACACCCCTTTCCGATCGCCCTTACGCTAAAAAACACAACACAAATCTCTAAACCCACGATGAACCCAACCTTTACCAATCCGCCACACCCCAGACTCCTAGAGAATTTCGCCAACGGAACCCTCGACCAAATTCAAAATCTCACCCGTGCCGTCAGGTTGTGGGTTTTGGTAAGTTGGCTGTACAGCGACGAGGGATATATTGCCCTTAGCAGCCCCTTTACCTATGCTGATTGGCGCGAAGCCTTCTTTGGCAAAAATTACAAAGATGAAAAGCAGGAAGATATTCTTAACTATTCAGACCCCAATTGTGCTTGCAACAAAACAACGCAACAGTGGTTGACAAAATGGAATGTATCTGTAAACGACTGGCGGCATTCTTTGCGAAAACAAATAGCTATTGCCGATGCTGATTTAGACAAGCTCTTAGCAGAAAAGTTATTCGCTCAGGTGCGAAAATCGCTGCAAAATGACTTCGATTTATTGGTGGATCGGCATTTGCTGCAACGGTTAACCAGGGTGACGGGGAGAAGTAAAAACTACCGCCGAGTTGACACAATGCCGCCAATTTCCAGCCTAACAGAAAACCCCAATACAGACAGCAATTTGACTCCAAAAACACAGGCTTATCTCGCTGCTACTTTGGGGATGTTTAGTTTTCTCGACCCAAGTTTGCCTTTATTAGCCGACCAATTTTCAGAAGAGGTAGTTGATGAAGACAATCACCGCGTCTTTTTGTACGTTGATTATCTCGTACCCGAATCTAGTCCCATGCAAGATGCTGTCGATCAATTTCAAAGCGAATTGCAGGAAATGTGGGATTCTCAAAATATCGCTCCTTTGCTATTAACTTATCGCAGCGCTCATCAAAATCAGATTAAAGAGTGCGTTGTTTATCCTGTTTGTATTTACTTTATGGATCGAGCTAAATATTTGTGTGCCTACGGCAGCACCCCCAGAGGTGAAATTAATTGGTACAAATATCGGCTCGATCGCATTATTTCAAAACGTCTCGAATCCTTGGATTGGCAAGATTCTCGGGTTCCGCAATTACTCAAGGAAAAATATCAGGAAAATAACCTGCCAACTCCCAAAACAGTTAACGATATGTTAAATGAAGCTTGGGGCTGCGATTTTTATAAAGAAACTGCGCTGATGGTATTGCGGTTCGATCGCACTTTTCATCAAAGTTATATGCAGGGAATCAGCATTCACTCTACCTGTACCGCCATAGATATCGATCACGCCGCCACATTAATCACACAATATACTCCCAACCCAGAACATCGATCGGCACTTTTACAAATCCTCCAGTCTCGCCCAACCGACGATGCTTACTACCAAGTCACTTACCGAGAGACAGACTACTACCCGCTGAGGTGGTTGCGAGCTCTGGGTTCACAAGTCGAGATTCTGCTACCTTGGGACTTGCGACAGAAAATGGCCGTAGAAATCCAAAAAACTCGGAACTTATACCAATAGTCTTTTGCTCGATAATTATCAAAGCTATTGTGGAAAACCACCCTTTTCCTGTGGAAAAACCCCTTTTTCCTGTGGAAAACAGCCACTAATTTAAGTGCGATCGCTCTCACCCGATTGATAGCATTTAAAAAATTGGAGCAATTGCAGTAAGTAAAAATACTTTCCCGATTCTTCAATTAATCCGTGTATCCGTGTCAAAATCACTGGTTGTGCCTTCATTTTTCCGAATCGTAGCTAATTTCGTCAGATTTGTAAGCTGGTGGCTCAACGTGAATTAAGATGCGTACAGGGCTGAAACGTTCTTCCAAACGGGCTTCTACTTCTTCTGTAATCCGGTGAGCAGTTTCTACATCAGCCGCATCCACAATCATGTGCATATCAATAAATACTTGACGCCCTACAACGCCACGGGAGGCGATCGAGTGACAGTTGACAACCCCCGGTACATCGATCGCGATCGCATGAATAACTTCCGGTGCGATCGCCATTTCATCCACCAACCAAGGCAGATTTTCAGTTAAAACCTTCCAACCGCTTCTAAATACCAAAACAGCCACAGGAAAAGACAAAAACACATCCAGGGATTGTAATTGAGGTATATTCCAAACCTCTCCTTGCCAAACGCCGATCAACCCCCCGATGACCATAATTGTCACCCAAACATCGCTCATCGTGTGCTGAGCGTCAGCCACTAAAATCGCGCTACCGAGACGTTGGCCAACTCTGCGCTCGTAAAAAGTGACAAAAATATTAATCCCCAGTACGAGCAACAAAATCCACAATTCATTTGGCGATATTTTGACAACTGTGCCACCTTTGAGCAGCCTTTCAACAGCGCCGCTGAGAATTTCAAAACAGGCAATTCCCAGAAAAACAGCAATTCCCAGAGCTCCGAGAGCGTCAAATTTCTGGTGTCCGTAGGGATGATCGCGATCGGGCTGCGGATTGGCATAATGATTAGTTACCAATCCTAAAATATTATTAGCGCTGTCAGTGACGCTGTGCAAAGCATCTGCCAGCAAACTGAGGGAACCAGTCAGCCATCCCACGGCTGCTTTAATTGCCATCACCAGCAAATTTAGCAATAAGGTAATTATTAAAACCTTGCGGATTTCGGAACGGTTATCGGCCACCATAAAATATCCTCGCTCAGCCGTCAAGTTTTCTGGCTTCTAGTTTAAAGCTTATCAAGTCATAAAAGGTTAAAACTCTTGCGGAATCTAGCTGGCGACTAGATTTATATTCATTAATTTAGCCTAGCTTCTTGAGACAAATTTTAATTAATAGCAGTTTCGCCGCCCAATTTAGCTGGCAGGTACTTCTTTTAGGTTATTGTATATTTTATCATTAACAATTGTATGTTAAATTTCATTGCCCATGTCTCTTTCTCCGCTGACACTGAATTTAGTCGAAGGTTCTGTCTCCTTTAGCTTTTCCCCGCAAGCCGCGCGGGATTTGCAAAGCGAAATTGCAGCTTTGATGGAAAGCTTGAAAGCTGTAGCAGCCAAAACCGCTGGCGCTAAAGCTTCTCCCCAAAAACCGATGGAATATCGGTATGCAGGAGATGTATTTTTGGAAGTTTTCTGCAACCCGAATATCTGGCCCACTCCTTTTGCTGCAAAAGTGCTGATTACGGTTAGGGACGATCGCGTGCGCGTCACCACCGAAGCCGAACTCAGCCGCCTGCGCGACGATCTCGCTCAGTATATCGAACAAGTCGGTTGAAATTCTCAACCTGAAGCCCGCGCGTTTGTCAAGGTTAAATTCCCATTAGAATCATTGGGGTTTTGGCTTCAGTAGGGTGCGTCAGCTAGGGTTATTTTATCGGTAATTGAGAGACTCTCTTCTGACGCACCCTAGGACTAAGGAATGAGAATTAAATAACTTACAATGCGTGATGGTTCTTGTGGGATGGGCGTCCCGCCCGTCCAGAAAGGGCGGGCTAAGAGTGCCCAACCCCTACTCCCCACTTTCAAGAGTGTAAATTATTTAATTCGCGATCCTAATTGGCTTAGTAAGGTGCGTCAGCTAGGTTTCTTTTATCGGTAATTGAGAGACTCTCTTCTGACGCACCCTACGACTGACATACCCTACGACTAATTTCTAATTGCTAGTTTTAATTTTTGTTCAGGGGATAACTATCTGCCGGCGACGCCGACCATTCCCACATTGAACCTGCATAATTCCTAGCATTAAATTCCACATTTGTCAAGACACAAGTCAACCATGCAGAGCGAATTCCCCCGGAGCAATAAATCACAATTTGAGTTGACTGCGAAACTCCTTTTTGCTGCAAAATAGCGACAATTTCCCCACGACTCAGCAGTTTTCCCTGTTTGTCCATTAACTGTTTGTAATAGAGGTGAACCGCACCGGGAATGTGGCCGCCCCGCTTTTCTCCGTAAGGTGTTTTACCTGCATATTCTCGCCGCTCTCTGGCGTCAATAATGACTAAATTCTCATCTCCTAAAATAGCTTTCAATTCATCCCGCTGAATTTCCCAATTCCAACGGCGAGATATTACAAAATCTTCTGTTTTCGGTGGATTGTTTGCAGCTTTTACTCGATTAATTCCAGCTTTGATTAAAGCCCGATATCCTCCATCAACAAAAACTGCTTTTTCGTGTCCCAAAGTCCGCAACATCCAAACAATTCGCCCGTCTTCGCCCCACCCTTTTACGGAATCGGCAACGACTATGACCGGTTTGTCTTGACAAATACCAATTGCTTGCAGTTTTTGAGTTAAAACTGTGTTATTTTCGATAATCTTTCCCTTGTGGGGAAAGTCCGATCGCGAAAATTCCTGCCAAGTTACGGGAATAGCTGGTGGGAGACGACAAAACCACTTTAAAATAGGTGCGCGAGCATCTAATAAAGTAGCTTCTTGTTCCAGCAATTGCTTAGCTAAATCTGCATTTACTATCCAGTTATTTGCTAAATTACCCAGTAAATTAGACATAATTTATTGAGTAACTTTGGCTGTATTAGCACCGCAGGCTAAAACCCCCTTGGTATTAGTTGGATTAGCTGGTTTAGTCTTGCCAGGAGCAGCATTTATACACAAGATTGTTTGGGTCTTGTTTCCCACCAAAAAGACTCCCCCCACAAAACTTTTGAGATTAGCTTGCTTCGATACTCCGTAGTTAAATACAGCACCTTTTTTCACCATACCGATCGAGTAGCTGTAATTGGCTGCGTCAGGTTTAACTTGGAGACCGAGATAAACCAATAGATTGGAAACAGAACTTGTAAACCCGGCTTTTTCAGCATAGTAAACTTGCTGAGCTTTATTCATCGAACCCACAAATTTTTTCGCTTGTGATTCCTTAGCTGTAAGCGTTTGTGACACTTGAGCTTCCGAGACCGGACTGAAAACAACTGGCAGAGTTAGAGCTGCGATCGCAACTTTGAGCTGCCAGTTACTGCTGCTATATATCCTGCTTAATGTCACAGGCAACAGGCGGAATGAGCGGTTGAGAAACATACAATCAAACTAATTGTTTTGCCTGAAACTGTTTCAACGCCCCAGGAGCAACCGTGCCGTGTTCTGTGATTATTCCCGATATTAATTCCGCCGGAGTTACGTCAAAAGCGGGATTGTAAAATTCGACTCCCACAGGACAAATCCGCGTAGTTCCAACTTGATACATTTCAACGGGATCGCGTTCTTCAATTGGGATTTTGCTGCCGTCGGAAAGTTCAAAATCAATTGTTGACAGAGGAGCGGCGACAAAAAACGGGACGTTGTGAGCTTTGGCAACAATTGCTAAACTGTAAGTGCCAATTTTATTAGCAGCGTCGCCGTTAGCAGCAATTCTGTCGGCGCCCACAACTACTGCGTGAATCATGCCGAGTTTCATGCAGTGAGCGGCCATATTGTCGGCTATTAATGTGACAGGAATTCCTTCTTGCACGCATTCCCAAGTGGTGAGTTTTGCACCTTGGAGACGGGGCCGAGTTTCATCAGCAAAAACTCTTCCGAGTCTTCCTTCACGCCAAGCAGAACGAAATACACCTAAAGCAGTACCGTAGCCGGCAGTTGCTAATGCACCGGCATTACAGTGAGTTAGTAAGTTCAATTTTTCCGGTGTAGCGGGCAGAACTTCTAAACCTTTGTCCCCGATATCTTTACAAGTTTGCAAGTCTTCTGCTTGAATGGTTTTAGCCATTTCTAACAAAGTTTTTTGCACTTGTTCGACAGAACCGCTAGTTCTCTCGGCAGTTTTGAGCATTCGCGATATTGCCCAAAACAAATTAACCGCAGTGGGACGAGTCGATCGCAATAACTCGCCAACTTGTTCTAATTTAGCGAGAAATTCGGTACGATCGCCCGTTTCGATTTCTCGCGCCCCCAAATACATCCCGTAAGCTGCTGCTACCCCGATCGCCGGAGCACCTCGGACTATCATAGTTTTAATCGCCTCAGCCATATCTTCGCAGCGGCTAATTTCGACTACACCGTATTCTTTCGGTAGCCGATTTTGGTCAATTAGCAGAACTCGGTCTTCCATCCAGGTGACGGGGGAAACAGGGGAGTTTTGAGCGGTCATCTATTTCAATTATGTGAGGGACAAGTTTCTATGATGCCATGAAGGCGACTATTCCCGCCACTTCGATCGACAAAACCCGCCTAATTAAGCGGGTTTTGTATAGCAATCCTCGCATCATTTGTGAATTTCTTACTCCCTCCCCGAACTCGCGGGGAGGGTTGGGGTGGGGTAAAAAATTTACGACTCCTGCAAGGAATGCTATAGCCTTTCTCAGAAAGATGAGGTACTCATGGGCATTGGCCAAACAGGGCATTGGCCAAACAGGGCATTGGGCCGAAAAGCATACCTCAGTTTTTTGAGAACCGCTATATAGTTTTCCTAAATATTTTCACTCTTGGGCAATGATTAAACAATCACTCTCAACTTTAGACAGCATATCTGCAAAAGCTGATGTGTAATTGCCATCTTTGTCTACAACCCTGCGAAGTATATATCCGCTCTCAGCAGGTCTGCCGAAAAACGAGTTTGTGCGATGCCAGATATCTCCATTCGGAGTGTTCGGATCTCGATCGATCAAAAAATCTACAAGCCACTGCGGCACACACCATCCAAACACTATCGGCGTAATGTGTCCGTGCTGCAAAGTTGCATCCGAGAATCGGAACAAGTAGCTGAAGCGAGAAAGTTTAACAAAATAAAGTAACATCCGTCCCGCCATTGATGAATGAAATGTCCAGATAACAGGGTCAAAAACGCGCAGCAATAACGTTTTTTCGTCAGCATTCCAGTCTGAACTGTGCATCGTCAGACAATGGTCTGGTAAAACATTCCCGTCCATAAAAAAGATACCTTGCAGGACTTCAGGTAACTCCGCTGGATGTTCTACTTTCATCCAATTCGCGATGTCTTTTAGTTGCTTTTGTTCGATTAACATGATATTATTTATCCTGGTATTTGTGTTTTGGTTTCCTATTAGATACCCCCTTGATTTCTGAGTCGCTCGATCGGACTTCGTTTGTGTGGCGTGCGGTTTCAACTCACATCTTGCACCATTCTCAATAAGGCTTTTATGTGCGGGCAGGATGCCCACCCCACAAGCAATTAATTCTTTGTGGAACAGGCATCTTGCCTGTTCTTGAGAATTGTGTAATATAGCGGTTCTCAAGCGTGGTGAGGTATGCCCGATGCCCGATGCCCGATGCCCGATGCCCATGAGTACCTCATATGAGAGCTCGAAAGGCTATATCTCAGTTTCAACCGCTGTCTGATGCGAGCTTTTGGATTGATTACCGCCCCAAGTTAGGCTCAAAGCCTCGCCGCACTTTGCCTACCGTACTGACGACATCCACCAGCATCTTGAGTGCGATGTCTTTAGCTGGACAAATCCGTCCCGCACTCCGATCGCCCACCGAATGAAATCCCATATGAAAAGGGCAGAGATTCTCCCGCTTAGCGTTAAATTCGTATACCGTAGAGCCCCAGAAACTCTCGTCTAGCAGCCCCAGGCTGAGCGGTATCAGTACCTTGGTGCCGGCAGGGAAAGTGCGCTCTTTGCCCGCTACCGTTGCGCTGAAAGGCTCTGTCGCGACTCGGTGCGTGGCGCTGACGGGGGCCCAGAGGCGGGCGCATTCCAGGAGAAAGAGTTCGATCGACTGGCGATCGTCCAAATCGAGCCGATCCCAAAAATCAGTCGGGTTAATTTCGGCCGTCTGCTGTCCTTTATAGGCAGGGAGAGGGCGGTATCCCATTGCCGTGTAGCCTAGGTGCAGGGGGCCTTGCATTCCCGCTATCCCCATAATTGATGTCATCAGCTTCGCCAATTCCCGCTTAGTCATGCCATTGTTTTCCGAGCTCTCCTCGAAGTCGGCTAAAGCTGGGGAATTTTCATAGATAGTCGCTGCACGCTGGATTAGAGTGGACAAATCCCCGTGTCCAAACAGGTTCAGGCTTTGCAGCAGGTTGCCGATGACGGCGAAGTAGTGCAGCGGGCTTTGGCGGGTGTAATGCAATTCGGTGAGAAGTTCGATCGACTCTGAATCGTCTGGATTAATCCCAAAGATCACGTAGTGCAGGTATCGGACTAAAAATCCCATCCAACCGCGCTTGACATCGGTAAAAAACGCTCCCCCCGCACCGTGCGACATCGCGCCATAATCTGCGGCTAGCCGATCGAGCAACCGTTTGCTGATTTCGTCTCCCTGGCGATCCGTTGTCGCACTGTTGAAGAGATATTTCTGCATACAGCTTCGGAATGCCGCGTGGTTGCTGCTACCGTCAGGTTCGCGATCCGACAAAGACAGCAGGAAAAGGTTCCTACCGCCGACATCTTGGTTGGGCGCGCGATCGGGATCGAGTACAGAAGTACCAAGCCGCCATCCGCGCGCCTGGGGCGATGTGAGTGCTTTTTCCAGCGTGTCAAACTCTCCCATCACGACTTGCCCCGCGCAGCAAAAGTTCGCTCCAAAAGCCAGCCGTTTTATCTGCAAATAGGTGGGTTCGTTGGCAATCAAACCCTCAATCAGGGCGATCGGAGGTAGCATCGTTTTGCTGAGACTTTCTTCCGGGTTTTGCAAAGCCCAAACCTGAAACTCGTTCAGGGCCGGGTTCATCAGCGATGAGAAAATAGTATCTAAATTTAGGTTCATCATAATTCCTCCGAGAATCCTTCGCCATAACGCGCTTCGCATTTAGCAGCAAGAGGGTATTGAGCGGCAATTGAGCCGGTATTCAATCCCACTTAATTGCCAAAATAAGTAAGTATAACTATAGCCATCTTTATTGGTGCACGCAGTGGCAATATAGATATAGTTTTACTGAATATGTATGCGCCCAAGTCTAGCCTTGTCCCGGAGATTGAGTGGAATTTATAACGATTTCTGGTAAGTATATCTACTTTCTGCATCTAAACTATTAGCCCCAATCTCTGAGAGCCGCACATAAATACGATTTATGTGCGACTACTTGCTATTAAAGTTAGCCGAAATTTGCGACATTAATTAGAGTGGACGATACCCCATTAATAGAAGCTAAAATTTCTCCGGTTGCAGCCAACCGGATTAAAGTTGAACCGCTATCTTGGACAATCGCCAATTGCGAGAAAATCAGTCCGTTACCCAATACTAACAAATCTTTACCGACTTCAAAGTCAGTAATCGTATCAGTACCGGAATTCGTAGAGAGTAAAAACTTATCTACTCCCATGCCTCCCGTCAAAGTATCAAGTCCCAAACCGCCCGTCAGTAAATCATCTCCCTTACCTCCGTAAAGCATATCATTACCATCATCGCCATTCAAAATGTCAGCACCACGGTTGCCAAATAAGGTATCATCACCGCTACTTCCGAGTAAAGTATCGCTACCTTTGCCACCGAAAACCGAGTCATTCCCCAGACTTCCGTCGAGGGAATCATTGCCCCTCATGCCCATCAATACATTATTCGCGCTGTCGCCAGTCAGGATATCGTCGCCATTGGTACCGAGAATTGCATTCGGGGAATTGCTGCCCAAATCTACATCGCCGCTGACAACAGGAGTTGCAATCACAGCCGGCAATACTACAGCTTCAATTCTGCTATCTAAAGCAGCACCAGTATTCTCAGTAACTACCTGGGAAATTGTCTTAGTTCCGCTACCAACTGATTTGAAGTCTTGAGTAGTTGGACCTAAAGCTACTTGTTGGACGCGGGCAAGTGATTCAGGAATTGAGGTTCCTGTTGGGTTGGAGACAGCGCTATCAATGCGCTGATTGGCTGTTGCCATTACTGTCGCTGCTTGGGAGGTAATTTGGGTAACAGTTTGGCTGTTGAAGCTGGGGTCTATTTGCTGGATTTTAGCTGCTGCTTGCTGAATGATTGGTTCTAAGGCTGCTGCATTACTGAGGTTTAAAACTGTACCGGATTGAATTTGAGCGGTAATTGAACTGACAACAGCTTTGACAATATCCTGATTAGCTGCACTGGAAGCACCGTCAATCAAAGCGCTGGTTTGAGTGATGAAGTTTTGGACTTTGACCATTTCGGATAAGACTTGGACTCCGCCCGGTTGATTGTTGTTGGTAGCGTCGATCGGGTCGAAATCGGTGATGTCAACATCAGCGGGAATCGCCAGAGAAGATTTGACAAGAGATTGCGCTGTTTCCGGTGCAACTCCCTTATCAATTAAATCCACTACCAAACTCGTTAACAGCGTGACAACAGTAGCATCCGCAGGTGCTGTGACGGGTGTTTCTAGTGGCAAACCAGTAGCGGTGTCAGTGCCTCCAAAAGCAACTATATTGCCTTCCTCTGCATCAACTTCCCCATTCTGATTTTTGTCAAAGGTTTCCAAGGGAATATCGAGTTCGTATTCACCTTTAGGGCCCGTTATTGTAGAGGATTCGTTCGCATCCTTTACCCCATTCTTGTTACCATCAAAGAACACAGTAGCGCCAGCAATGTAACCGTCGATTACAGAACCCCGACCTTGATTGTAAACATCGAAAAATGCTATATCCGATGCACCAGCAGCATCCCTGGCTGTTACCCGAATCCAGTAGTTTTGATCGAGAGGCAACCTACGGTCAACTCTGAAAGTCCGACTGCTGGCGTCGAAACTCATTCCTGTTGGTAAGGGGCTAATGCGGTTCCAACTTGTCGGGATTGGCGATCGCCCCCCGCTGACATTTCGCCACTCAAAGTTGGTGACATTTTCATACCAATCAGCAGTGTAAGTCAGCGTATCGCCCGGATCGGGGTCAGCGAAAGTGTTGTTTTGAAAAGTAAACTGCAATCTGCTAGGAGTCAAACCCGATGCCAGTAACCTCAAACCTTGTTCGCGAAAAGGAATGGTCAAGACTGGCGGACGGTTGACGCCAGGACTCAGATTCAGATTAATATAACCTGACGATCCGCCGAAGCCATCTACTGCTATTTTGTAAGTCGTACCGGCAGTAGCAGTAAATGCAACTCGACTGGTTTGACCTCCAGCAGGGTCGTTATTATTGCTAGCAACAGTCGTCAAACTAGACACAGAACTGCCAGTGTAAACCCCTAGCAAAGTATCGAAGGAACTCCCCGCCGTAGAAACTGTTACCGGGCCAGAACTTGGGGCTGTCCAAGACCACCAAATAGATTTACCACCGCTGTTACCTGCGTGATTTAATTCTCCTGTCTGTTTAGTGCCATTGACATTTAAGCCAGTTGTGGAAAAAGAACTACCGCTGACAGTTTTTGCCTTCTCAAGATTATCATTTGAGTGCCGCCAATTAGCACCGTAAATTGCAGTATTGTTCAGCGTGCGAGCATTATTTGTGGAACTCGTTCCTGTGGGTTCGCCGAGATATGTGCGATCGGGATTAGACCAGCGATTAATCCGTGTAGTGGGCGGATCGCTTTGGTAAGACATGATGGTACGGAAAGTGTTTGGGCCAGCGGTATCCTGATAGCCGTAAGAGTAGGGATAAGAAACAGCACCGCCCGCGTCTTTTGAATTGTGGTGAGCACCTAGATTGTGTCCTAGTTCGTGACCAAAACTGTAATTACCTGTGGCACAACTCCTCTTGACTACAGTAAAACCTGAATCTGCAAACTCATAGCTTGGAGTAGTCATATAATAACCGATACCGCAGGCATCTAAGTTATTAACAAATAGGCTCACCATGTCAGCCGAATAGGTATTCCGCAATTGCTGAACGTTGTCTAGAAAACCGTCGGAAGGATTCTTGAGCCGCTGTAAATCTGTGCTGGAATTGCCACTTTCTGTGTAGGATATTTCCTGTCTGTGTACTATCCGTATCCGCTGGTTTACGCCACTATTTTCGTAACCCTGATTGGTTTCAGATTCAGCTAGGTCAATCAAGGTATTCATAGCAGCAGTACCACCTGCACCGTCTTTGGCTGACGCGGTATAAACGACCATGACATCTATTACCGCAGGGTCGTCGCCAGTCAAATCGTAGCTGATGTCTGGAAGGTCAGCCAAACTGTCGCTGGGGACGGGAACTGCATCGCTTTCTTGGTTAAATTCGGGAGGATCGGGAAAGGCTGCTTGGTCGATTTCTCGAATGCTGTGCAGACCGTTACCTGCATAACGAATTTGGTAAAATTTGTCTTTATACCTGATATTGCCGATCGCAACGCCATCCTTTTTACTGCTGGTCAAGATGACTTCACTGTCATCTAAAGCACCTTGAATTCTGCCAATCCGCACCCAACTTTCTCCATTAGATGAGGTTTGTACTTTGTCAATGATTACGTCAAAAGACGTATCGTTGAATAAGTTAAGGTTGAGCGGGCCTGCGTCTAAATTCTGTTGTGGGTCGTCAATTAAGTCAAATTTGACGTTAGATAAGCGCTGTCGCTTAACAGTGGGGTCGTCAAGGTCAGCTTCTGCGACAACTTGCCCGGGTGACAGGGGAATGAATAAAGAATTGCGTTTGTTGGCTAGGGTATCATTATCGCTATTGGTGACAGCGACATCGGCTGCATTTAAGCCGTTATAATTGTTGTCCGCACTAACAGCAGGGGCAGTAACAATCGTGTAAGCTTGATCGCCGTCAACAACATTATCATCAACACCTGTTAATGTTACCGTTTGCGCTGCATTCCAGTTACCAGAATTGAAAGTCAGCGAGACAGGTGAAACTGTTCCTTCTGTTGTATTTGAACTTCCTAAATCTATTTTGACATCAGCAGTAGGTTGGCTGTTGAGTTTGACATTAAATGTGGCTGTTTGGCCTGCTTCTGTCGTGGTTAATCCACTTGCAGCATTAACACTAATTCCAGCAGGTGTCGGTGTTGGTATTGGAGGTGTTGGGGTTGGTGTTGGGGTTGGTGTTGGGGTTGGTGTTGGTATAGGAGGTGTAGGGGTTGGAGGTGTAGGAGTTGGAGGTGTAGGAGTTGGAGGTGTGGGAGTTGGAGGTGTGGGAGTTGGAGGTGTGGGAGTTGGAGGTGTAGGTGTTGGAGGTGTAGGTGTTGGAGGTGTAGGTGTTGGAGGTGTAGGAGTTGGAGGTGTTGGGGTTGGCGCAGTGTCGTTATCAGTAATGGCGACATTAACAGGGGAAATGGTGATGCCGTTATATTTAACATCGTTACTGGTAGAAGTATGCCCGATCGCCCCGGCATGATTTCCTTCCACAACCGCATCGTCTGTAGCCGTTACTGTGACGGGTTTGGCAACATTCCAGTTAGTAGCGTCGAAGGTAATTGCACCCATCGCATTTATTTGATTTCCCGCATCAAAGCTGATAGTAACTGGTGCAGTTGGCTGGGAATTTAACTTGAGTGTAAAACTGCCTGTGGCACCGCCTTCTGTAGCAGTTGTGCTCTCCGGTGAAATACTCACACCCGTCGTGTCGTTGTCAGCAATCGTCGCAGTCACAGGAGAAATTGTCAGGTTATTATACTTGATATCGGTACTGACAGAGGTGTGAGCGATCGTGCCGCTGCGGGTTCCTTGGGCTATGCTGTCATCGATCGCACTAACAGTCACATTTTGAGCAACATTCCAATTATTGGGGGTGAAAGTGATAGGTGCGATCGCATTAATTTCATTGCCCGTGTCAAAATTTATCGTGACGTTTGCAGTAGGTGCGGTAGTCAGAAGTACGCCGTAGCTATCGGTTACACCGCCTTCAGCAATAGCTGTTCCGCCTTCTGATTGGACAAGAGAAATACCGGGACTATCGTTATCAGTAATTGATGCCGTCACATTGGGAATGACCTTCGCGTTATAATTCGCATCGGTACTCGTAACTGTGTGAGCGATCGTGCCGCTGTGGGTTCCTTGTGCTAGATTGTCGTCGATCGCACTGACAGTGACAGTTTGAGCAACATTCCAATTAGTGTTGTCAAAAGTAAGAGGTGTGGCGATCGGATTAAGTTGATTGTCAGTATTGAAACTGATAGTAACCGGTGCCTTCGGTTCCGAAGTTAGCTGGATTTTGTAACTGCCATTTGCGCCGCCTTCTGTAGCAGTTATGTTCGTAGGTGCAATGCTGAAACCTGCCGTGTCATTATCGGTAATGGCGACGCTAACAGCCCCAATTGTGATGCTGTTATAGTTAGTATCGGTACTGGTAGCAGTATGGGCGATCGTACCTGCATGATTTCCTTCAACTGCATTGTCGTCCACAGCAGCCACCGCAACAGTTTGAGCAACATTCCAATTATTCGGTGTAAAATTAAGTGCGGTAATTGGTTGAATTTGACTGCCTGTAGCTAAGTTAATCGTCACAGGTGCGATCGGTTGACTATTTAACTGAACAGTGTAACTTCCATTTGCACCGCCTTCCGTTGCAGTTGTGCTGGCAGGATTAATCGTAATGCCAGGAGTTTCATTATCGCTGTTACTGGCGCTGACATCATCGGGATTGAGATTGCTGTAATTAATGTCGGTACTGACAGCCGCAGCAGTGACAATATTGTAAATTTTACTGCCATCAGCAACGCTGTCGTCAACACCTGTCACCGTTACCGTTTGCGGTTGATTCCAGTTCGCAGGCGTGAAAGTTAAACTGTTGCTGGAAACTGTTGCTTCGGCGGGATTGGAACTGCTCAAACCAATGCTAAGATTAGCAGTGGGTTGACTGTTAAGTTTAACGGTAAATGTAGCGCTGTCGCCTGCTTCTGTCGTCACTAATCCGCTGGCAGGATTGACGGTGACTCCGGCAGTGTCATCATTACTGATCGTAGTTGTAGCGGTAGCAGCGGTAATAGTCGGAGTCGGGCCGGGCGCAACCGGATTTGAGAGAGTAACAGTAATAGTTTCGTCCGGTTCAATTATGGCATCGCCCAACACATCTAAAGTAATAGTTTTCGATGTCTCGCCCGCCGCAAAATTAACCGTACCAGTAATGCTAGTTCCCCCAGAAGTTCCGCCGATATTGTTGTAATCGCTGCTGTTTGTAGCAGTTCCTCCAATTGCATAATTTACACTGCTGGCAGCATCAATCCCGCCGCTGCGAGTCACGGTAAAAGTAACGGGAGTAGTGCCACTGTTGCCTTCGGCGAGGCTGGCAGTACCGGCAGCAATGGCGTAATCTATAGCGTCATTGGCCGGAATAGTTAGTGTTGTTTCTTTTGTTGTACCTGCAATCCCGTCAGTAATTGTGCCAAAGTCGAACACTGCTGTTTCGTCGTTCTCTGGGATATTGTCAGCTTTGACAGTGACAGCAACATTCTGAGTCAGGGTGTTAGTACCTGCACTGAATGTGAGAGTGGCAGGTGAAAAAGTGTAGTCTGAATCTTGGGTAGCTGTGCTGCTGGGGTTAAGTGCGATCGCAACTGTCAAATCTTGGACGGGACTGCTGCTGACAGTAACGGGAATATTAATAATAGTATCCGCGTTTCCTTCTGTGCCGCTGTAGGCAGCAGCACCGAAATTCACTGTCGGTGTATTGTTGAGTAAAACCGAGACATTGTTAGAGTTTGTCCCATTGTTCGCTGTCGCTAAGTCTGTCTTGCCGTCAGCGTTAAAGTCCCCAACAGCAACGGAATATGGATTTGTCCCTGCCGCAAAGTTAGCCACCGCACCAAAACTGCCCGTACCATCTCCCAACAAAATGGAGACTGTGTTAGCACCGCTGTTCCCTACAGCTAAGTCTGACTTGTTATCGCTGTTAAAGTCTCCGACTGTAACAGAAGAGGGACTTGTCCCCGCATTAAAGTTAGTAGCAGCCCCAAAGCTACCTGTCCCTGTCCCCAACAGGATCGATACGTTGTTAGATCCACTGTTTGCTAAAGCTAAGTCTGACTTGCTATCGGCATTAAAGTCTCCGACAGTAACAGAATAGGGACTTGTCCCCGCATTAAAGTTAGTAGCAGCCCCAAAGCTGCCTGTCCCTGTCCCCAAAAGGATGGAGACGCTCCCCGATTGATTGTTCGCCGTGGCTAAGTCTAACTTGCCATCGCCGTTAAAGTCCCCCGCCACAACAGACCTGGGCAAATTTCCGACATTAAAGTTGGTGGCCGCCCCAAAGCTGCCCGTACCCGTCCCCAACAGGAGAGAGACGTTGTTGCCGCCATTTGCCGTAACTAAGTCTGGCTTGCTGTCCCCGTTAAAGTCACCTACGGCGACGGCATAGGGATATGATACTACGTCAAAGCTGGTGGCAGTGCCAAAGCTACCTGTGCCATTTCCCAACAGGATGGCTACCCGATAAGAGGGAAACTCCCCTCCGCTACCCCACGGTGCAGCTATATCGAGGTTGCCGTCGCTGTTAAAGTCCCCTAATGCCAGAGATCCCGGGCCAATCCCAGCACTAAAGTTAGCGGCAGTGCCAAAGCTGCCAGTGCCTGTGCCCAACAGAATGGAGACGTTGCTAGAGGCGCCGTTGGATGTGGCGATATCTGGCTTGCCGTCTTTGTTAAAGTCTCCTACAACAACGGAATTGGGGTTTGTGCCGACAGGAAAGTTGGTTGCGGTACTGAAAGTAGACATGATTAATTTACCTCTTAATTGAAAAGTAATTTTTGATGTTTGGAGTTGTGAAACTGATGCAAATCGCACCTAAGTTGGTGGCATCAGTGTCCCGACGATCGCAAGTACAAGCAGGCTGCCTCCCACAGCGATAGTTACTATATTCCATACCGAAAATCGACTGTTAGGATTGTGGTTTGGTGCTGCTAAACTGTTCAGTTCATTCACAATCGCTTGAACAGGAAGCAAAACTATTACAGATAAAAAACTAACTAGCCAGTATGGGTCTGGCAGTCGGGCACACAGCGCAAGCCCCAACCAAGCCAGAGTCAGCAAGAAGGGACTAAAGTTGGCATCAATACCGCGCAATTTAGCCCTATTTCTAATTTTTGTAATCAATGAATAACAAAAAATACCGTTGAAAACAGCTCTCCAAAATGGGCTAATGTCGTCTCCTGTTGCGGCTTTGAATAGCTGCCAGTTTTTGTAAAACCAAAAAATTTGATAGAGGCCCAAGGTTACTAGGGACATCACTAGCAACTTCAGCCGAGAAACAGGAAAAAACATTGGTGGTGCATCTTCATTCATATCAAAAACCTCATAGGTGGATAGACTACTACTCGATCGAGACTTATACCCAATGCGGTCGATTATCAGGTCGATGGTAGGGGCGGGTTCACCCACAATATCTGCTAATAGACAATTTCAAAAACCCGCCCCGGCCGCGATCGTACTGTCGAATATCGGGGCGGGTTTACAGAATCTCTCGTTTCTCTTAAAGATATCCGCGAACCCGCCCCTACAGGAATTATGGTCGATTAACCGGACATCATATCAGTCCTCTTGCTATTAGATTGAGCCAAAATTTGCGACACCGATCGCACTTGCCGTCACACCATTCAGAGATGCTAAAATCTCTCCGGTTGCGGACAAGCGGATGAATGTTGAACTGTTTTCTTGAGTAATTGACAATTGCGAGAAAGTCAGACCATTACCCAAAACTAACAAGTCTTTACCAACTTCAAAGTCAGTAATAGTATCAGTACCGGAATTGGTAGATAGCAAGAATTTATCTACCCCATTCCCTCCCGTCAAACTATCACTTCCCAAACCGCCATTCAGCAAATCGTCACCGCGATTGCCAAATAAGGTATCATCACCGCTACTTCCCAGGATTGTATCGCTACCTTTGCCACCGAAAACCGAGTCATTCCCCAGACTTCCGTCGAGGGAATCATTGCCCCTCATGCCCATCAACACATTATTCGCGCTGTCGCCAGTCAGGATATCGTCGCCATTGGTACCGAGAATTGCATTCGGAGAATTGCTGCCCAAATCTACATCGCCGCTGACAACAGGAGTTGCAATCACAGCCGGCAATACTACAGCTTCAATTCTCCTATCTAAAGCAGCACCAGTATTCTCAGTAACTACCTGGGAAATTGTCTTAGTTCCCGCACCAACTTCTTTGAAGTCTTGAGTAGTTGGGCCTAAAGCTACTTGTTGGAGGCGGGCAAGTGATTCAGGAATTGAGGTTCCTGTTGGGTTGGAGACAGCGCTATCAATGCGCTGATTTGCTGTTGCCATTACTGTCGCAGCTTGCGAGGCAATTGAGGTAACTTTTTGACTGTCGAAACTGGGTTCTATCTGCTGAATTTTCGCGGCAGCTTGCTGAATGATTGCTTCTAAAACTGCTGAAGAGCTCAGATTTAAAACAGTACCGGATTGAATTGGATCGCTAATTGAACTGACAACAGCCTTGACCATATCCTTGCTAGCTGCACTGGAAGTACCGTCAATCAAAGCGCTAGTTTGAGTGATGAAGTTTTGGACTTTCACCATTGCTGCTAAGACTTGGACGCCGCCCGGTTCGTTGTTGTTGGTGGCGCCGATGGGGTCGAAATCGGTGATGTCAACATCAGCGGGAATCGCCAGAGAAGATTTGACAAGAGATTGCGCTGTTTCCGGTGCAAGTCCTTTGTCGATAAAGTCAGCGACTAAGCTGGTTAAGAGGGTGACAACAGTAGAATCTGGTGGTGCGGTGACTGGTGTTTCTAGGGGTAAGCCGGTGGCGGTGTCAGTGCCTCCAAAAGCAACTAAATTACCTTCTGATGAGTCAATTTCGCCATTCTGATTTTTGTCAAAAGTCTCGAAGGGAATATCGAGGTAATATTCACCGTTAGAGTCAGTAGTAGTTGATGGTTCCCCGGCATCAAGGACACCGTTTTTGTTGGCATCTAAG
The DNA here is from genome assembly GCF_036700905.1 of Microcoleus sp. S13_C3. NCBI lineage: Bacteria > Bacillati > Cyanobacteriota > Cyanophyceae > Oscillatoriales > Microcoleaceae > Microcoleus > Microcoleus sp. S13_C3. Next base: position 86,757 of record NZ_JAUBPT010000004.1, read on the forward strand.
AAGAGAGTCGCACCGGAGATATAACCGTCAATGACAGCACCAAAGTTCGATAGTTTCATTAAAATGACATCACTTGCAGTTGCCCCCGATGTGTCCGTTGCTGTTAATTTAATTTCCAAATTTCGCCGCCCTGGAATTGTTCCTTGGAAGGTGCGGGTATTCGGGTTAAAAGTCAGCCAATACGGTAAAGCTTCACCGTTTTTTAAAGTAGCTGAGTAGGTGAGGCTATCTCCCGGATCGGGATCTGTAAAAGTATTTGTCGGAAAGGTGTATTTGAAGTTCCTGCCATTGCTGACTCGCAAGTTCTTGAAATGCCACGGAGTTGTATTCGGGCCGTAGTTTAACAGTGGCGGGTGATTGCCAACAATACCTTGACCCAAAGCCAGCACATCAACGCGCTTGTAATTAAGACCAGTGTGGGTAACGTTATCGTCTTCGTCGTCGCCGTCATTGATAGTGACACCGGTTGATTTCAAAAGATCGGCGAACTCGGTTGGTGTCAGTCGGCGGCCTAATTCTCGCTGTGCTAACTGTTGGGCTAATACTGCTATGCCGCTAATGTGGGCTGTAGCTTGACTAGCGCCGTGATAGGTGCTTCTCTCGTTTATATCGCCATCTTTGCCAGCCCCGGTGATGGGTGCTCCTGGAGCAAAAACTGTGGTTAATGTCCCGTTACGCTGAGAAAAAGGAGCAATGCGATCGGCAGCAGTGGTATAAGCTATTACAGACTCCCCATTATCTTCACCAGGCTTATTCGCAAAATAACCTCCCAAAGAGAAAGAACCAATGTCGGAATTATATACCGCGCCAACCGACAGCGAATTCGGATCTGCTGAAGGGTAGTTTACACCTGGATTATTCCGGTACGGGTAGTAACGGTTGCCTGATGAAGAGACAACAATTATATTCTTTGCCGCTAATGCTGCCAGTTCATCTCCAATACCGTAGAGTGAAGGTTGACTGGTGGGAAAATTTTCACCGCTGCCGAATGCCATACAAACGCTGGCAATGTTGTAAGCATCTGCATTTTGCAATACCCACTGCAAGGCTTGCTCAACATACGGAAACTTATTAATTTCGTCTGAACTACCAGCAGGTATAGTATCCTTTCTGATTTTGAGGTCGATAATCTTAGCCCCTGGTGCCATCCCTGTATAGGTTGGGTCTTGGGAGGCAATAATGCTGGCAATGTTCGATCCGTGTCCGTCTTTGTCGCTAGCATCCGCGTCGCCGTCGGCAAAATCGTAGTTATAAACGATGCGATCGCTAATGCCGTTTGAGTCGCTGTCCGGGCCAAAGAATGGGTGGTTTAAGTTGATGCCAGTCTCTAATACCGCTACAGAGAAACCGCTGCCGTCAATGCCGGAAAAACGCGGTGTGGCGCGGAATTTGTCCAGATTTATTTGCGCGCTGGATACACTAGCAGGTTTCTCATGAAATGGGTCGTTGCCGCTGCCGTCAAAACCACCAGAAAAGTCTGCTGGGAGGAAGTTATTAACGAAACTTGAAGCATTACTATTGCCACCAACACCACTAAACAACACTGAGTCGAGGAAATTGCTATCAATCAGGGAAGTGGATAGATTGTTAGTGAGTAGATTGTTGTTGATGCCGCGCAAAATGCGGCTGCTAGGTGAATTTGAGTGCGGATTTGTGACTGCAGGGCCTTCATATCCTGTAGTTGTGACACCTGCAAGACGAGGTACAACCGACAAATTCAAATTGTATGGAGTCTCGGCGCTATTAACTGAAGAAACTCGAATGCTGTAAGTCCCGTGTTCCAAAATGCGGTTAATTAATTTTGAGCCAGCGCCCGAACTTTGTGCAGTTGAGATGACATTTTGATTACTGTCAAGCAATTCCAGATTAATATCTCCCGTAAATCCGCTGACTGACAAGTTGAAGTCATTGCTAGCACCGATCGTGAATTTGTAGTAATCGGGATCGTTACTACTCACTGAATCACTGTAGTTTCTGAGATCGGAACTTGCATTGAGTACGCGGGCTGTACTTGCAGTGTTTCCAGACGAGTCTTCGGCTGGTATACTGCTGTCATTATCGTTATTGGTGACAGCGACATCGGACGCATTTAATCCGTTAAATCTGTTATCCGTACTGACAGCAGGGCTAGTAACAATGGTGTAAGCTTTATCGCCGTCAATAGCAAAGTCGTCAACGCCTGTTACCGTTACTGTTTGCGGCTGATTCCAATTAGTAGAGTTGAAGGTAAGCGATTGCGGGGAAACTGTTCCTTCTGCTGTATTGGAACTTGCTAAATCTATTTTCACATCGCCAGTAGGTGGGATGTTTAAGGTGTTGAGTTCAACATTAAATGTTGCTGTTTGGCCTGATTCTGTGGTGATTAATCCACTTGTAGGATTAACGGTAATTCCAGCAGGTGTTGGAGTTGGTGTCGGTGTTGGAGTTGGTAACGGAGGTGTTGGGGTTGGTAACGGAGTTGGTAACGGAGGTGTTGGTGTCGGTGTTGGTGTTGGTAACGGAGGTGTTGGGGTTGGTGTTGGAGTTGGTAACGGAGGTGTTGGTGTCGGGGTTGGGGTTGGTAACGGAGGTGTTGGTGTTGGTGTTGGTGTTGGAGTTGGTAACGGAGGTGTTGGTGTCGGTGTTGGAGTTGGTAACGGAGGTGTTGGTGTCGGTGTTGGAGTTGGTAACGGAGGTGTTGGTGTCGGTGTTGGAGT
>NZ_JAUBPT010000004.1:89552-113535 GCF_036700905.1 Microcoleus sp. S13_C3
TGGTAACGGAGGTGTTGGTGTCGGCGCAGTGTCGTTATCGGTAATGGCGACATTGACAGTCGGTATTGCAACTCCGTTATACTTCGTATCGGTACTCGTAACCGTATGTCCGATCGCCCCCGCATGATTTCCTTCCACAACCGCATCGTCTGTAGCCGTTACTGTCACGGGTTTGGCAACATTCCAGTTAGTAGCGTCGAAGGTAATAGGGGCGATCGCACTTATTTGATTTCCCGCATCAAAACTGATAGTAACTGGTGCAGTTGGCTGCGAATTTAACTGGAGTGTATAATTGCCTGTTGCACCGCCTTCTGTAGCAGTTGTGCTCTCCGGTGAAATACTCGCGCCTGCTGTATCGTTATCAGCAATTGTGGCAGTCACGGGAGCAATTGTCAGGTTGTTATAATTAGTATCTGTACTGACAGACTGGTGAGAGATCGTGCCGCTGCGGGTGCCTTGGGCTATGCTGTCATCGATCGCCGTAACAGTGACATTTTGCGCTACATTCCAATTATTCGGCGTGAAAGTGACAGGTGCGATCGGATTAATTTGACTGCCCGTCTCAAAATTAATCGTGACGTTTGCAGTAGGTGCGGTAGTCAGAAGTACGCCGTAGCTATCGGTTGCACCGCCTTCAACAATAGCTGTCTCGCCTTCTGATTGCACAATAGAAATACCGGGACTATCGTTATCTGTAATTGATGCCGTCACATTGGGAATGACTTTCGCGTTATAATTCGCGTCGGTACTCGTAACTGTGTGAGCGATCGTGCCGCTGTGGGTTCCTTGTGCTAGATTGTCGTCGATCGCACTGACAGTGACAGTTTGAGCAACATTCCAATTAGTGTTGTCAAAAGTAAGAGGTGTGGCGATTGGATTAAGTTGATTGCCAGTATTGAAACTGATAGTAACCGGTGCCTTCGGTTCCGAAGTTAGCTGGATTTTGTAACTGCCCGTTGCACCGCCTTCTGTAGCAGTTATGTTCGTAGGTGCAATGCTGAAACCTGCCGTGTCATTATCGGTAATGGCGACGCTAACAGCCCCAATTGTGATGCTGTTATAGTTAGTATCGGTACTGGTAGCTGTATGGGCGATCGCACCTGCATGATTTCCTTCAACTAAATTGTCATCAACTGCTTTCACCGCTACAGTTTGCTCGACATTCCAATTAGTAGCGGTAAAAGTAAGTGCGGTAATTGGTTGAATTTCACTGCCTGTAGCCAAGTTAATCGTAACAGGTGCTGTCGGTTGAGTATTTAATTTAACGCTATATTTTCCAGTTGCACCGCCTTCCGTCGCAATCGTGTTATTCGGAGTAATGCTAACGCCTGCGGTGTCGTTATCGGTAATATTAGCATTGACCGTATTGCCAGCAGTGCCATTGACTGTAAAACTTGCAGTAGTGCCGTTATAATTAGCATCGGTACTGATAGCAGTGTGAGCGATCGGACCGCTGTGTGGCGAAGTTTCTATTACTCCATCATCAACTGCACTGACTGTCACTGTTTGCGGTACAAACCAGTTAGTTGGAGTGAAACTAATGCCAGCAATAGGTTGAATTTGACTGTCAGTATTGAGTGCGATCGCCACATTTGCAGTAGGCTGATTAGTCAATACAACTGTATAAGTATCCGTCGTCCCGCTTTCTGCCACATTAGTGCTGCCGCCCGACTCAACAATCTTAACCTGCGGCCCGCCAGGAATTATTTTAGTAATAAAAGCATCAGAAGCACCTCCCCCATTCGCCGCTTGTAAAGGATTCGCAGTAGGCAAATTAGTAGAGGTAGTAGATCCCGCCACATAAACCGCACCAGAAGCATCCACCGCAATACCGTTACCGTAGTCGTCGCCGCTGCCACCCAGATAAGTAGAATCAACTAAGGCAGAACCAGATGAATTGATTTTCGTGACAAAAGCATCTTTCCCGCCGCCGCTGGCACTTTGAATAGCATTCTTAGTCGGAAAATTAGTCGAAGTAGTGTTTCCAGCCACATAAGCATTACCCGCACTGTCAGCAGTAATGCGAACGCCACTGTCATCTCCGCTGCCGCCCAAATAAGTTGAATATTCGTCCAAATAACTGGGATACTCAAGACCGTTGTTGTCAATGAAATAATCTTTGCTAATCTTGGTAATGAAAGCATCTTTGCCACCTGCATTAGCCGCTTGAATTGGCGTTAATGTATAAAAATCAGTTGAACTGGTAGTTCCGGCAACATAGACGTTTCCAGAACCGTCTACAGCGATATCGACACCTTCGTCATCGCCGTTACCGCCTAAGTAGGTAGAAGAGGAAGCATATCCTTCATTACTCAGTCTAGTCACAAAAGCTTCTTGACTGCTAATACTGGAATCGAACTCGCTGCTATTGAAGTCCTGCAAAATCTTGTAATGATAACCAGTTGGGGTAATAGCATCCAAAGCGCCACGAGTGGGGAAGTTAGTAGAATAAGTAACTCCGGTAATGTAGGTATTTCCTTCACTGTCTACTGCAATAGCTTTGGCATCTTCTCTTTCACTCCCACCTACATAAGTAGAGTAAACTAAACCACTGCCAGTTGGATTAACTTTAGCAACAAAGGCATCAATTCCGCCTCCGTAAAATTGAGAGGCATTTCCGACGATGGGGAAACCATCGCCTGTCGGTCCAGTAACATAAGCATTGCCGCTACTGTCTACCGCAATGCCGTTGCCTAGGGCGCCGCTGGTGCTCGTGCCTAAAAAGGTAGAATAAACTAACGCATTGCCGGCTGCATTGAGCTTAGTTACCGCAGCAGTGTAATTAGGTGCTGTAGGTTGAAAAGAACCAGGTGTAGTTGGATAACCCGGATCGACTTGTCCGGTTAAATAAGCATTGCCTTGACTGTCTACCGCAATCCCAAAACCATATTCATTGCCAATACCGCCGATATAAGTAGAGTAAACTAACGCAGTTCCTTCGGGGTTAATTTTGGTAACTAAGAAATCAGCTTGACCCCCTGGTGTAGTTTGGAATGCACCAGGAGTAGTCGTAAAATTGTTAAAAGTAGTGCCAATAATGTAAGCCGCACCTGTACTATCTACGGTGATGCGGTTGGCGTAATCATTGCCGTTGCCGCTTATGCCATCGCCGCTGCCACCTAAGTAAGTCGAGTAAGCTAAAACCGGGTCAATCACTAGGGGTTGAGTGGGGTCAAAATATCCCAAACTAAAATTAACTTGACCGTTTCCTAATAAATTGTAAGCTGCGGGAACATTCACCCGCTGTCCGTTGATATCTTGATAAACTATTGGTGCGTTATCAATTAATTCGCCTAGCGGTGTCTCTAATATCAGTGCTCCGTCGTCACGCAAGCGGATGTCGTTAACACCGCTATAGTTCATCTTAATTTGACTCGGATCGGCAAAAGGTGCAACCAAAAACTCGCTCTTAAGTTGTCCTTCTGTGCCTTTGAAAACGCGGTCAATTCCTTGATAGACGTTTTGATAAACAACGCCGTTAAAAGTAGGAACGTCTGTGTGCCATTGACTGGAATCTTCGCCTAAAATAAAGTTAGCAACTCCCGGCAATTTTTCCAGCCCGGAAATTGTGGGATTCGGGTTGCTGTTGGCTAAGCTGCTGCGGACAATTGCAGAATTTGTTGGTTGATTTCCCGGTTCATTAGGTGGCTGGAAAGCGGTAAAGGTGATTTCGTTTGGAGTGAAATAGATACTGTGACCGGCACCTTTTACCTGGAATTTCACATGAGGGTCAGTTTGTCCAGCATTTGCAATAAAACTTAAGGGAATTTGACCGTAAGATGCCTGTTGATTTTGAGAGCTCATAGCTGGTACCCCTGGTTCATGTTATGCGAGTAAGTATATACAAGTACCAGCTCTGCTGTATAGTACATTCTTGCGAAAAATTTACGAAAAATACAATTTTCTTGCGAAATTTCTCGGATGGTCGATTAAAAATTGTTACACGGGCTACGGACTCGGTTTTTGTAGCGGGTTTTCTGCATTTCCAACCAGATTCTGATCGTGTCGGGTCGATCGACCGCGATTAAAGGCCGGGGCGGCTTTACAGGCTTTCTCGTTTCTATTAGAGATATTGGCGAACCCGCCCCTACAGGATTAATATAGATATAATTCCTGTAGGGGCTCCCCTCACCGACAATAATTGCCTAAAACCGACAATCTCATAAACCTGCCCCCACCCAACAACAAATCGCTGTTAAAGTTGAGCGCGATATTTCTTAGGAGTCAAACCGACGATTTTGCAGAAACTCTTGCTAAAGTGACTTTGGTCGTGAAACCCGACTTGCTCCGAGATATATGTTATTGATAAATCTTGCCTTTTCAACAACTGTTTGGCTTTCTCAATCCGGCACTTGGTGACGTATTGATGGGGCGTGACTCCAATTGATTGTTTGAACAAACGACTGAAATAATAAGGACTAATCTGCACTAAGTTAGCCAGTTCAGCTATGTGCAAATCTCGGTTTAGGTAGTCATTTATGTAGTTAATAACAATCTGCAATTTGACAGGATCGAGACCGCCTTCAAAATCTCGCCTATGCGGTTTTTGTGCACAATAGCGGTGCAGTATGTGCATTGAAAGCGCGTTTTTCAGTGCATCGACATAAAGAGTACCGTTTATTCCACCTGATTCGAGTTCGGTTTTGAGGGCCCAGCCAATGCCGAGAATCAACGGATCGCTGATTTTCCAGTGCGGTATAATTTCAATGAGGTTTGAATTGGTCGATTCGTAAACTGTATTGTCGAAGTCGGTAGGTTCAAGAGCGATCGCGACAAATTCAGGATCTTCGACTGCACCTGACTGGAAATCAGTACCAGCACCACCAATGAAAATCTCTCCTCTTTGCCACGGTTCGCTACCGTAGTGTTTCCCGTTGAGTATTCCGTTTACTGTAACTGAATTGAGTATCAGCCCAATGTTGTGTTGTTGGAAACAGTGTTCGGGAGTTTCGTCTGCTGGCTGACGGTGATATTCGACGTGAATTCCCTCCCATTTTGTGCCGTGGCTCGACAGGATTGAGGGAATCGGGAGAATCGATTTCATCGCGTCTGGCTGGGCAAAATCAAGAATTAAGGCTTTCTCTGAGGACATAGCTTGCACCTGGGGCAGTTGCTGTTATTCTAGAGCTCTGAAGTTCCCGCAGTTATACCAAAGATCCCCAGCCACTTACATATTCTAGCTGTGTTTGTCAAGGTTCCGCAATAAAAATTAATGTAGTTTGACTCTAGGGCGGTGTAGAGTCGATCGATAGTCGGCTTTTTCATACCAGCCGTTGTGCCTACAATTAATTACTGATAATTCTTAACTTTTAGAGCGATAAATCCCACATCACCAATCTAAAATCCAAAATCTAAAATCCAAAATCACCAATCTAAAATCTAAAATCTAAAATCTAAAATCAAATGACGCCCGCTAAAGTTTCCCAGCAGTACAAAAGCACTTTACAGGAAACCCGCAGGCGTCAATATCAAGCAAACTTAAATCTTAGAAAAGACCCAGTGTGAAAGATTTGTCGATCGGGAAAATAGCACCAATACCCAACCACAGAGTGAACACAGTTCCCAAGAGGAAAACAGTAGTAGCAACAGGGCGGCGGAACGGATTTTGAAACTTGTTAACGCTTTCGATGAACGGAATCAAAATCAAGCCAACGGGAACACCAGCCATGCAAGCAATACCCAACAATTTGTTAGGCAAAACGCGCAGGAGTTGGAACACAGGCCACAAATACCATTCCGGCAGAATTTCCAGCGGAGTAGCAAAAGGATTAGCCGGTTCCCCAACCAAAGCCGGGTCTAGTACAGCCAAACCCACGCACAGAGAAATCGTTCCCATGATGACTATAGGGAAAACGTAGAGCAAGTCATTAGGCCAAGCTGGTTCGCCGTAATAGTTGTGACCCATGCCCTTAGCGAGCTTAGCGCGGAGCGCGGGATCGCTCAAATCTGGTTTTTTGATAATAGACATAGTGAGAGTGTTCTCCTTTTAGTTTTACCCGGGCCTGCCATGCCGCTGTATTCGTTAGTCTGAATCAGCGGTGCGATCGCAGGAAGTATTGACCGTAAATAAATATCATGAGTGATGAATTCTGAATTTTCAACTCAAGATTCAGCGGGGGGCAAAAAAAATACCGCCCCCACAACTCAAAACTTACAACGGGCCAGAGATACCTTGCTTGCGAATCATCAAGAAGTGAGCCAGCATGAAGACTACAATCAGCCAAGGCAACACAAACGTGTGCAAGCTGTAGTAGCGAGTCAAAGTGCCTTGACCGACGCTGACACCGCCGCGCAGCAGTTCAACCATCAAAGAGCCGACAAACGGGATAGCTTCGGGGACGCCGGAAACGATTTTAACTGCCCAGTAACCAATTTGATCCCAAGGCAGCGAATAGCCGGTCACGCCGAAAGAAACAGTGATGACTGCCAAGATTACTCCTGTCACCCAGGTTAACTCGCGGGGCTTTTTGAAGCCGCCGGTCAGGTAAACCCGGAAGGTGTGCAAAATCATCATCAGTACCATCATGCTGGCAGACCAGCGGTGGATGGAGCGGATCAGCCAGCCGAAGTTGACTTCATTCATCAGGTATTGCACTGAAGAAAAAGCTTCTGCTACCGTGGGACGGTAATAGAAAGTCATGGCGAAGCCAGTAGCAAACTGGATCAGAAAGCAAACTAAAGTAATTCCGCCCAAGCAGTAGAAAATATTGACGTGGGGGGGTACATACTTTGTAGTGATGTCATCGGCGAGCGCCTGAATTTCCAGGCGTTCCTCAAACCACTGGTAGGTTTTTGAGTCGGTGATTTGTTTAGAAAACATGGAGCCAGAATTCCTAAAAGAATATTGCTGTGGTTGAGGTTCAGGGCAGCAGCCACAAGGTTTTTTGTCGCCCCGCGCCGAGCAGCTTGCTTTTACTAGCAAATGCCTGAGGCTATTTTTTAAATTTGGAGCTGACGAAAGGAATTCTCTTGTGCGATCGCCTGCAAGCCCTGGGAAACTAAGCGGTGGCTTGTCCCTACTCGCTGGCGTTGCCCGATCGAATTCCAGACTGTGATAAAAAATGTAACATAATTGCCGTGCAATTTTCACGCACGCGATCGCTTTTTGGACACTTAAAAGGCTTTTTTCGGAATCTCAACATCCGCCCAAGCTACTATGCGGGTAGGGCTGAGCTACAGAAAGCAGTCCGAGCCGGAAACAGGTTTGCCGGGAGAGGCCAAATTTCATCTCGATCGTAAAACTTTACCTTTTGGGCCCAAACGCCCCCATTGTCGATCGAGTAACCCGAACCGGCTCGATCGTACAATCGAATCTTGTTTTGTAGTCAGGACTGCAGTCTTTACTAACAAAATCTGCTGGCGGCAACCTGCGTATTTCCGTAAAAAAAGCCGGTGATTGCCCCCATCCGTAAAGTCCTATCACAATTGAAAAGAAAGCAAACTTTCCACAAAAACTGGCAGTATTGGCGAGAAAGGAGTGGGACGCGGCGGTATCGGGAAGGGAATTTCAGGAAGAGACGGGAAGGATGGAAAGTCTCGCGATGGCGGTGTAAACCCAGTCGAAACGATCGCGCAATCTGATAGACTCACATCTGTAACATTTTTAACGTCGGCGATTAAATCCGATCCGACAAATATCCGAGTTCCCCGTGTCATACCGTCATCATAAGATTCAAATCGGTAAGAGAAGAAGTTAGAACCATTACGATCTTGTACGAAACCAACAACTTGAATTTTGTCACCTTCGACCCGGTTAAAATCCTCAATAACGGCATGGCGACCTTCACCGCCATAGAAGAGGTAAGGGCGGGCATTTAATGAACCGAGAACAAATAAGTCGGCTCCATTTTGCCCGATTAAATAATCGATTTGTTCTCCAGTTGAGGAAAAGCCGTAACCCGATATGATGTCATTACCCGGCCCGCCAATCAGGGTGTCGCTACCTTCATTTCCCTCAAGCAAATCGTCTCCAGCATTGCCGTTAATGTAGTCATTATCTAAGTCACCTCTTAAAGTGTCGTTGCCAGCTTCTCCCAACAGGAGCTCGTTACCTTTGCCACCAATTAACAAGTCGTTCTGGAAGCCACCAAACAAGAGATCGTCTCCATCTCCTCCGAGCACCGTATCATTGTCTAGACCGCCGATAAGACAGTCATTGCCAGACCCTCCCAAGATACTATCATTATTGTCTTCTCCTCTGATTAAATCCGCGCCTTCGCCACCCTCAAGAATATCATTCCCGGCACCTCCTTCAATTTTGTCATTGCCTTCGCCACCGCTGAGACTGTCGTTACCAGAGTAGCCCAAAAGGCGATCGCTACCGATTCCACCTGCGAGACTATCATTTCCTACTCCGCCATCTAAAGTGTCATTACCATCCAAACCAGATAGAGTATCATTCCCTCCCAGCCCGCACAGGGAATCATCGCCAATTTCACCGGCTAGCAAATTATCGAGATTGTCCCCGCATATAACTACCATAAATTTGTCCTCCTGAAAACTATTTCACAAGTACAGTCACTCAATTTTAGATTTTAGATTTTAGATTTTAGATTTTTACCCTCCCCGCAATTTCAAATTGTGAATTTTGGATTTTGTAAGGACTTTAGTTCTGATTGACATTTTGTAGTAAGGAATGCAAATCTTGATTGACCCAAATCTGTAATAAAAAACTCAAGTCTTACTAGAAAACGAATTTCAGGGACACAGGCAAATCCTGTGTCCCTAATGTTTTAACTGAAATCAGCGAGGCTAATTTGGTTAGCTGTCACGCCATTGATAGCAGCTAAAATTTCACCAGTTTCTGTCAAGCTGATTAAAGTTGCAGTGTTGCTAGGGATAATAGAAAGTTGCGAGAAGGTTAAATTGTCGGCAAGTGCGAGGAAGTCGATGCCTGGTTCAAAATCGAAAATGATATCGCTGCCAGAATTGGCTGAAATTAAGAAGCGATCGCTCCCATTTCCTCCTATCAAACTGTCATCGCCGTTTTCACCGCTGAGAAAATCAGATCCGTTACCGCCCAGCAGAATATCGCTAGCTTGACCGCCGTAAAGACTGTCATTGCCTTCACCTCCACTCAAGCTATCTTGACCGCGATTTCCAAATAGGATATCTTCCCCATTATTGCCGAACAAATTATCGCTTTCTTTGCCGCCGTAAACAGTGTCATCGCCGTCGCTACCGTCGAGGGAATCATTGCCTTGATTGCCCTGTATCCAGTCGTTGCCACCCAAACCGCTGAGAGTATCATTGCCGCGTTTGCCGGCCATTGTATCGCTGCCACTGTCGCCGGAGAGGCTGTCGTCGCCGTCAGTGCCGATGAGATTGGAGTTTGCTGCGATCGCATCTATTTCTCCTTCAATCACCGCAACAGCAGGTGTATCGGGCAATGTCGTTTGTTGAATTTTGGTATCTAAGGCAGTACCAGTATTTTCGGCAATAACTTGGGCGATCGATTTCGTACCTGTACCGACTGCTTTTAAGTCTTGAGTTGTTGCGCCTAGGGCTACTTTTTGCACGCGGGCAACTTCTCGGTTAATTGAAGCTGTTGCAGTGTTGGATACAACTTTGTCAATGCGCTGATTTGCTTCGGCCATTACCTTAGCTGCATCCGGGGCAATTTGCAACAATTGCTGAGTGTTTAAATCCGAGTCAAATTGTTGCGCTGCTGTGGTGGCGCGATCGACAATTGTTGCTAACTGGTTGGCATCGCTGAGATTGAGAGTTGTCCCGGATTGAATTTGTTGAACGATCGCACTTACAACTGCTTTTACGGCGTCGGTATTTTCCAGAATCGACGCACCGTCTATTAAAGCAGCAGTTTGGGTAATGACGTTTTGTACCTTGACCATTGCAGTCAAAGTTTCTACTCCACCAGCGATCGCGTTTTCCGTAGCTGCGATCGGATCTAAGTCAGTGATGTCAACATTAGCGGGAATTGAAAGAGCAGATTTGACGAGAGATTCGGCGCGATCGCTCTCAATTCCTTTGTCAATTAAATCCGCTACTAAACTGGTTAACAGGGTGACAACTGTAGCGTAAGGGGGGGCAGTGACAGGCGTTTCCAAAGGCAAACCAGTTGCCGTATCAATGCCACCAAAAGCCACAATATTGCCTTCTTCCGGATCGAGTTCGCCGTTGCGATTTTTGTCAAAATTTTCCAAGGAAATATCGAGTTCGTATTCACCTTTTGGGCCAGTTGTTGCAGAGGGTTCGCTAGCATCAAGTTCGCCATTTTTGTTAGCGTCTAAGAAAACTGTAGCCCCAGCGATGTAGCCGTCAATAACAGAACCTCGACCTCGATTATAAAGATCGAAAAATGCTATATCCGATGCACCAGCAGCATCCCTTGCTGTTACTCGAATCCAGTAGTTGCGATTGCGCTGCAAGCTATCATCAACCCTGAAAGTGCGACTGGCAGGATCGAAAGTCATGCCAGTTGGTAAGGGGCTAATGCGACTCCAACTTGTCGGGATTGGCGATCGTCCGCCGCTGACATTTCGCCACTCGAAATTGGTGACATTTTCATACCAATCAGCAGTGTAAGTCAGCGTATCGCCCGGATCGGGGTCAGTGAAAGTGTTGTTTTGAAAAGTAAACTGCAATTGAGGACTCGCACCCGGTTGCAAACGCAAACCTTGTTCGCGGAACGGAATGTTTAAAACAGGCGGGCGGTTGACACCAGGACTCAGATTCAGATTAATATAACCTGACGATCCGCCGAAGCCATCTACTGCTATTTTGTAAGTCGTACCCGCAGTAGCAGTAAAATTGACTCGACTGGTTTGACCTCCAGCAGGGTCGTTATTATTGCTAGCAACAGTTGTTAAACTAGAAACAGAACCGCCAGTGTAAACTCCCAACAAAGTATCGAAGGAACTGCCGGCCGTAGAAACTGTTACCGCGCCAGAACTTGGGGCTGTCCAAGACCACCAAATAGATTTACCGCCGCTGTTACCTGCATGGTTTAATTCTCCTGTTTGTTTAGTGCCGTTGACATTTAAACCAGTTGAGGAAAAAGAACTACCCGTGACAGTTTTAGCCTTCTCAAGATTATCGTTTGAGTGCCGCCAATTAGCAGCATAAATAGCAGTATTATTCAGCGTCCGAGCATTATCTGTGGAACTCGTTCCTGTGGGTTCGCCGAGATAAGTGCGATCGGGATTGGACCAGCGATTGATCCGCGTAATGGGAGGATCGGGACGGCGCGTCTGGTAAGACATGATGGTGCGGAAAGTGATTGGATCGGTGGTATCCCGATAGCCGTAAGCATAGGGATAAGCGCCAGCACTGCTTGCATTTTGTTCATTATGATGAGCACCTTGGTTATGCCCTAGTTCGTGGGCAAAGGTGTAAGATCCTGCTGCATTATTCCTCTTGACTACAGTAAAGGCTGAATTTGCAAACCCATAGCTAGGATCTGTCATTAAGTAACCTATACCGCCGTAGTCTAAGCTATCAACAAATAAGCTCACCATGTCGGCCGAATAGGTATTCCGCAGTTGGTGAACTTCGTCTATAAAACCATCGGAAGTATTGCGAAGCCTGTTTAAATCTGTGCTGGCATTGCCACTTTCTGTGTAGTCTATTTCCTGTCTGTGTACTATCCGTATCCGGTGATTGACGCCACTGTTTTCATAACCTAAATTTGTTTCAGATTCAGCCAGGTCAATCAAGGTATTCATGGCATCAGTACCTCCCTCAGCATCTTTGGCTGCTGCGGTATAAACGACCATGACATCTATTACTGCGGGGTCGTCACCGGTCAAATCTGGGCTGCTGTCTGGAAGGTCAGCAAAACTGTCGCTGGGAACGGGAACTGCATCGCTGTCTTGATGAACGTCGGGAAAAGCTGCTTGGTCGATTTCTCGAATGCTGTGCAGACCGTTACCGGCGTAGCGAATTTGGTAAAATTTGTCTTTGTACCTGATATTGCCGATCGCAACGCCATCTTTTTTGCTATTAGTTAAGATGACTTCACTGTCATCTAAAGCACCTTGAATACGACCGATACGCACCCAACTTTCTCCATTGGATGAGGATGTTACCTGATCGAAGATTACATCAAAAGATGTATCGTTAAATAAGTTAATGTTGAGCGGCCCCTCGTCAAAATCCTGCTGCGGGTCATCTATGAGACCAAAATTTACATTTGATAACCGCTGGCGTTTAACAGTAGGGTCATCAAGGTCTGGTTCTGCGACAACTTGCCCCGGTGTTAGGGGCATCAATAAAGAATTGCGTTTGCCAGCAGCAGTATTATCCGTGCTGGTAACGATCGCATCTGCTGCATTTAAACCGGAATAATTGCGATCGTTGCTGACAGAAGGTTGGGTAACAATGCTGTAAGTTTTATCACCGTCAACAACCTTGTCATCAACACCAGTTACCGTCACCGTTTGCGTTTGATTCCAATTAGCAAAGTTGAAGTTCAGCGAGGGTGGAGAAACTATGCCTTCTGCTGGATTGGAACTTTCTAAATCAATTCTGACATCAGCAGTTGGCGGAGTATTTAGTTTGACTGTAAATGTTGCTTTACCTCCCGCTTCTGTGGTGACTAATCCTGATGTCGGATCGACAGTAATGCCAGCAGGTATCGTCGGCGGCATGATTACTGGCGGTAGTGGAGTTGGCGTTGGTGGAGTTGGCGGTGTTGGTGGAGTTGGTGTTGGTGGAGTTGGTGTTGGTGTTGGCGGTGTTGGTGGAGTTGGTGTTGGTGTGGGTGTTGGTGGAGTTGGTGTTGGTGGAGTTGGTGTTGGTGTGGGTGTTGGTGGAGTTGGTGTTGGTGGAGTTGGTGTTGGTGTGGGTGTTGGTGGAGTTGGTGTTGGAGTTGGTGTTGGCGGTGTTGGTGTTGGCGGTGTTGGTGTTGGCGGTGTTGGTGTTGGCGGAGTTGGTGTCGGTGGTGTTGGCGGTGTTGGTGTTGGCGGTGTTGGTGCTGGCGGTGTTGGTGTCGGTGGTGTTGGTGTCGGTGGTGTTGGTGTTGGCGGTGTTGGCGGTGTTGGTGTTGGCGTAGTTTCGTTATCAGTAATGGCGACAGTAACAGGCGCGATCGCAATTCCGCTATATTTCGCGTCGTTACTTGTTACCGCGTGATTGATTGTGCCTGTGTGAGTACCTTCTACAACTGTGTCATCCGTCGCAATCACAGTTACAGTTTGGACAATATTCCAATTAGTGCTGTCGAAGCTAATGGGGGCGATCGCACTTATTTGATTCCCCCCCTCCAAGCTGACTGTTACCGGCGCTGTTGGCTGCGAATTTAGCTGAAGTGTATAAATTCCCGTTGCACCGCCTTCGGCTGCTGTGGTACTGGCGGGATTAACGGTAATGCCGGGAGTTTCGTTGTCGCTATTCGTAACGCTGACATCGGCAGCACTTAAATTGCTGTAATTGCTGTCTGTACTAACAGCCGCAGCGGTGACAATATTGTAAGTTTGATTGCCGTCAGCAATATTGTCTTCAACGCCAGTAATAGTTACTGTTTGCGGCGCACTCCAATTGGCTGGAGTGAATGTCAGCGAGGGTGTAGAAACTGTTCCCTCGGCAACATTGGAACTGCTTAAGCCAACAGTCACGTTAGCAGTTGGTTGAGAGTTTAGTTGGACAGTAAATGTCGCTGTTCCTCCTGCTTCTGTTGTAATTAATCCACTATCGGGATTGACGGCAATTCCAGCAGTGTCGTCATTAGTAATAGTAGTTGTCGCACTAGCAGAACCAATTGTTGAGATGCCGCTGGGAAGACCACCATTAGGCAATGTCACGGGATTTGAGAGAGTGACAGTAATAGTTTCGTCTGGTTCAACGCTAGCATCACCTAATACATCTATGGTGACAGTTTTTGATGTTTCTCCCGATGCAAAATTAATAGTAGCATTGGTACTTGTTGCGCCAGAAGTAGCGCCGATATTGTAATCACTGCCGTTGGTTGCAGTTCCGCCAATTCCATAATTGACAGTGCCTGCTGAATCTGTCCCGCCACTGCGACTAACAGTAAATATCAGCGGATTTGTGCCGGAGTTGCCTTCAGGAACAGTACCAGCGCTAGCAGCAACTGTGTAAATAATCGGATCGTTAGCAGGAATTGTTAGGGTAGTTTGAGGGATTGTACCTGCAAACCCTCCCGGACTCGTACCAAAACTCAAGACAACTGCTTCATCCATTTCTGCAAGGTTGTCTGGTTTGATAGTGACAGCTATATTTTGAGTCGAACTGCCACTACCTGCGGGAAATGTGAGAGTATTAGTAGAAAGAGTATAGTCAGAACCTTGAGTAGCTCGTGAGGTGCCAGCAGGAACGGGCAAGACAGTTGCGATCGGTACAATCAAGTCTGTAAATCGTAAACCATCTTCGACAGTCACAGGAATATTAACAGTCGCATCTGCGTCTCCTTCAAGACTGCTGTACGCAGAATTAGCAAAACTTGCTTTCAATAGCACATTCAACAGAATTGAAACTCTGTTACTGTTGGTATTTGCGACAGCAATATCTGGTCTGGTATCAGAGTTAAAATCTCCAACCGCGATCGCGCTCGGAGTGGTTCCCCCACTATTATAATTAAACGGCCCGTTAAACGTTCCTTGACCGGTTCCAGTTAAAATTGAAACATTATTAGAACCGGCGTTCGCTACAGCTAAATCGGGTTGACCGTCAGCGTTGAAATCTCCAACGGCAATATCATCAGGACTTAACCCAACATTAAAGTTAGCAGGATTGCTAAAAGTGCCTTGACCTGTCCCTGATAAAATTGATACGTTCTGATTGCCTGCATTGGCTACAGCTAGATCGGATCTGCCGTCAGCGTTAAAATCTCCGACTGCGATCGCACTCGGACTTTGACCGACATTAATATTAGTCGGATTGCCAAAACTACCTTGACCATTTGCCGATAATATGGTAACACTATTAGAATTTCGGTTGGCCACGGCGAGATCGAGGAAATTGTCGCCGTTAAAATTTCCCGCAGCGATCGCGCTGGGACTTTGCCCAACATTCACAGTAACAGGAGTGGAAAAACCGCCTTGTCCCGTTCCCAAATAAATGCCAACATTGCCTTCAGGTACAAAACCATTGCCACTGGATTGAGTAATGGCAATATCGAGTAAATCATCAGCATTAAAATTGCCGACAGCGATCGCGCTAGGATTTTCGAGGGCAGTCAAAGATCCGGCACTATTAAAGTTGCCATTACCAGATCCTAAAAAGATATAAATGCTGCTAAATTCCGAACCTTGTGCGGAAGTTATCGCTAAGTCGGGAAAGTTATCGGCGTTAAAATTTCCAACTGCGATCGCGGTAGGCCCCAGTACCGAAGTCAAATCAGTTCCAGAGTTAAATCCTCCTTGACCGTTTCCCAGTAAAATAGAAACCCTATTCGAGGTGGGGTTAGCAACAGCTAAATCTAAGATGCCATCGTTATTGAAATCGCCAGTCGCAACAAAGGATGGACTGGTTCCCGCATTAAAGTTACTAGCAGAACTAAATGTATTGAGAACGTGGCCGTAAGCTGCGATCGCTTCTGGCAAAAATACAATGCCAGCTTTAATTGTCCCCGCTGTTACTGTTAATTTCCAATCGCCGCCTTTTGCCGCACAACCTATTAAATTATCAGAAGCGGCAACATTGGCTCCTGTTATTTGACTCAGGTTTTTTACAAATTCTTTACCTATATTTCCTTTGGCAACATTGCACGCGTAGAGCAAAATTTCGGCATTTTGTGTCAGCCCGCCCGCCCATATCTTAACTGTTTTGACAAAATTGTCGGCGCGATTTATCAAATTCGGCCAACTCAATTCAACGTTCCCCAGTTGCAAACAACCGGGCTTTCCGTGGGCAATAATGTGAATTACTGAAAATTTTCTTCCCTGCAAAGCTTCGGCAATTTGTTCGAGGCCGTTGCGGTTAGTTTCTAATTTAATTACTTCGGTTTCAGGGATAATGCCGTCGATTAATATTTGACAGTCGGGGACGGCAGCATCGATAAATGCGATCGCTTTTGAGGAAAGCTGAGTCATTGACTTTAGGGAAACAGCCGTTGGGGCGATCCCTAAGTCTGGGATGTTTAAGTCTGGGATGTTATCGTTATTACAGTTTTCGGCACTGAGGGATTGGGGACTTGTGTCGGCAGGAAACTTGGTACCAATACTGAAAGTAGACATGATTAATTCACCTAGCTGATACTTCTGGTTTATGTGATGCCAGCAAGTCTACAAAAGCACCAGCTCTGCTGTATTGTAAATTCTTGCGGAAAAATTGCTAAAAATATAATTTTCTTGCGGAATTTATCCCTATTTGATGAAGAATTGTAACAGCGCCGGCGGGCAGGGGTTTTTTACGACAGAACTTACGCCTCAATAAGCTGTCGCGCATTTAAACTGTATATTGAGGGCGGGCGGGACGCCCAACCCCTACTCCCCACAAGACTTTAAATTTTTTTGACATACAATTTAAAGGCAGAACAGCTTACCAAAGAAACCGGGTTTTGTACCAAAATACACAGGTTTCCCGATCGGGCAAAAAACCCGGTTTCTGAATCCCCGCAAGCCCTAGGCGAAAATACTTTGCAACTACAAACTGCTTTTAATGTGACAGGGGCTTGAGTTTTGTTAAAGCCGATCGCGATATTGCTTAGGAGTCAAACCGACAATTTTGCAGAATGTCTTACTAAAGTGACTTTGGTCGTGAAATCCCACTTGCTGGGAGATATATTTTATTGATAAATTAGGTTTTTTCAACAACTGTTTTGCTTTTTCAATTCGGCACTGGGTCACGTACTGATGGGGCGTGACTCCAGTCGATTGTTTAAACATACGGCTGAAATGATAAGAACTAAGTTTTACTAAATTAGCAAGTTCACTTAAGTGCAAATCTCGGTTTATGAATTCATTAATGTAGTGAATAACTAGCTGCAATTGACCGGGGTCAAGACCGCCTCCCACATCTCGCCGATTAGGTTTTTTCGCGCCATAGCGGTGCAGTATGTGCAGTGAAAGCGCGTTTTTCAGTGCATCGACATAAAGAGTACCGTTTAATCCGCCTGATTCCAGTTCGGTTTTGAGAGCCCAGGCAATTCCGTGAACCAACGGATCGCGGGTTTGCCATTGCGGTATAATTTCAATGGAATTTGAATTGATCGATTCGCCAACTGTATTGTCGAAGTCGGTAGGTTCAAGAGCGATCGCCATAAATTCATAGTCTGCGGCTGCAACTGACTGGAAATAAGTACCAGCAGCAGCGATGAACATCTGCCCACTTTGCCACGATTCGCTACCGCAGTTTTTCCCGTTCACTGTTCCTTTTAGTGTGGCTGAATTGAGCATCAAGCCAACCGTGTGCTGTTCGAGACAGTGTTCGGGACAGTCGTTTGGCGGCTGAGAGTGATATTCGACATGAATTCCTTGCCACTTTGTGCCGTGACTCGACAGGATTGCGGGGCGCGGGAGAATCACTTTCATCCCGTCTGTCTTGGCAAAATCAAGAATTAAAGGTTTCTGTGGGGACATAACTGGCACCGACTGGACGAGTTGCTATTTTGTAGTTGACAACTGCTTCGTGAAACTTATCTAAACTTGTCTAAACTCATTTTTAGACACAATTCGAGTTCACTTCCTACGCTGTTGGGTAGACGGCTAATCCCAAGATAAGTAGGCTATTCCCCTCAAGCCGAGGGTTCCCAATTTAAAATATTCAAACTTGCGTTAAAATCCCGATCCAAAGATATGCGACCAGTAGGACAGTCAAAAGTCCGAAGGCTTAGTGGCATATCTTTTTTTGTGCCACAATTTGAGCAAGTTTTCGTACTAGGGAACCACTGGTCTACTAGCACTAAATTAGCTCCATACATTTGGCATTTATAGTCGAGCTGACGTTTAAATTCGTAAAATCCAATGTCAGATATTGCTCTAGCTAATTTATGGTTCGCCATCATTCCTTGAACGTTCAAATTTTCAATCTTAATTAACTTAAAAGTTTTAGCTAAATAAGTTGTCAACTTGTGGAGGAAATCCAAGCGAATACGAGCGACTCGTGCATGGAGCTGACTAATTTTGTTGTAGGTTTTGCGCTGATTCCGAGAGCCTTTTACCTGTTTAGATGCTTGGCGCTGTAAAGTAGCAAGCTTGGTTTTCGCACTGGCTATTAGCGGCTTTGGTGCATCAAAACTCTGTTGGGTTGATAGCGTGGCCGCATACTTGATGCCGACATCAATTCCCACAGAACTTTCAGACTGCCCAACAGGCAGGCGCTCTGCATCAACGCAGAAGGAAACAAACCAGCGATTCCCTTCTTTTGAAATCGTGAAAGTTTGAGAAATAAAACCACATTCTAATGGTTCAAAAAGCCGAAAAGTTCCCAGCGTAGGAATCTTGATAGTGCTACCCGCGACTAACAAAACTTTGCCATTAGATGAATCAACCGTAAAAGATTGACCGTCTCGGCGGCAGGCGAACTTCGGATGAGCTGCTTTCCCCGAACGATATCGACTAAAAGCATCTTTTAAGTCAATCAAAGCGTTTTGATAAACTCGGCTAGACAACTGGTTCATCCAAGCAAATTCAGACGTTTTCTTGACGTGATTGGTGAGAACCTTCTTGACTTCGTTGAGTACCTTCGAGTCGGTAAATTTCCCCTCACCGTACATTTGAGTTCGCAGGCTCAACCCAAAATTGAAAACTACGCGCCGGAATCCTGCGTGTTTTGCCATCAACGTCGCTTCCTTGTTATTTAATTTTAGCGCCCGCTTGACAGCAAACATGAAACTTCCTCTCGGTGATTAACTGTGAATAAGTTTAGCAAAGTATTTGGCACTTAAGTTTTGCTCCTCGCCGTTCTACGGCGAGGATTCTTCTAAGCATCCGAGTGCCTTCGGGACTGACCGTCGGGAAACAAATCTGAGTTAAATCTGCAACAGCGTTCCGAGCGTACAAACGTAAAATACATAAAATGTAATACTTACTGGTATTTTACAGAAAAATCATGCACAGACGAGTTTTCCAGATTGCTATTGTACTTTGCCTCCAAGTCGTCCTAGTTCTAGGTGGGTGGGCGCAGCCTGCGGCGGCGCTGACTCCTGAACAGCAGCTATTGAGCGAAGCTTGGCGAATTGTCAATCGCTCTTATGTGGACGACAGCTTCAACTCTCAAAACTGGTGGTCGATTCGCCAAAAAGCTGTCAAGCAACCGCTTAACGACAGACAGCAGACTTACACGGCGATTCAGGGGATGCTGGCGAATCTCGACGACCCGTTCACTCGACTGCTGAAACCCGAACAGTACCGCAGTTTGCAGGTCAACACTTCGGGAGAATTGACGGGTGTGGGGCTGCAAATTGCGATCGACCCCCAGACAAATACCCTGACAGTGGTGGCTCCTTTGGCCGGCTCACCGGCAGATAAAGCTGGCATCCAACCCCTCGATCGCATTCTGAAAATTGACGGCACTCCTACCTCAGAATTGAGCCTAGACGAGGCTGCAACTCGAATGCGCGGCCGCATCGGCACTCCCGTTACCTTGACCTTGGGGCGCGAGGGAAGGGACGCTGCTGAGGACATTGAGCTAGTGCGCGATCGCATTGCTCTGAATCCGGTTTACGCCGAATTGCAGTCGGCGTCGGAAAATTTGCCGGTGGGCTACATTCGCTTGAGTCAATTCAGCGCTAACGCCACTGAAGAAGTCGCTCACGCCATCGACCGCTTGGAAAAACAAGGAGCCGCCGCCTACATTCTCGACCTGCGGAACAACCCGGGCGGACTGTTGCAAGCAGGGATTGAAATTGCCCGCCTGTGGCTCGATTCCGGGACGATCGTCTACACGGTGAACAGACAAGGCATTCTCGGCAGTTTTGAAGCCTCTGGACAAGCCCTAACTAACGATCCGCTGATTGTTTTGGTGAACAAGGGAACTGCCAGTGCTAGCGAAATTTTGGCGGGTGCGCTGCAAGATAACGGCAGAGCTCAACTGGTAGGAGAAAAGACTTTTGGCAAAGGGCTGATTCAGTCGCTGTTTGATTTGTCTGACGGTTCCGGGTTAGCCGTGACTGTTGCTAAGTACGAGACACCGAACCACAAAGATATTAACAAGCTGGGGATTGCGCCCGATCGCGTAGTGCCTTTGGAACCCATCGCGCGCGATCAAATCGGCACCGCAGCAGACTTGCAATATCAAGCTGCACTGCAACTACTGAAAGAAAAAACCGTGCTGGCAAAGTCAGTATAAGCCTGAGTTTGAAGTTTTGAGATTGCAATAGGTGACAATACGCAGGTCTGTCTGTCTCTGCGTTTGCTTCGCCACGACAGACAAGAATCATCCTAAAAACTCTTTTATTCAAAAGTGATATCACGCCCGACAGATTCATCTGTCATTCTTCGCTGTGCGAACCAATGACATACAAGAATGATGCACATCGGACGTGATATCAAAAGCCAAAACAGCCCTTCCCTTAAGGTTGGGGGGTTGATTCCTCGGCGTCGGGCACCTCGGCTTCTTGCAAAATCACCGGACGCTGCTGCGGGTCAGCTTGGTTGCTTTGCTCTTGCATCACAGTTTTAGCAAGACTAGGGTCAAAGTAGCGGTTAAAGTCCGATCGCGACTGATTTACTCGCCCTTGGGTAAGATTGACTTCAGCTTGGATTTCGTGCAATTTTTCTTGCACCGCCCGGTAGTGAGGCCAAAGCTGAAGCAAAGCAGAAGTGGCACAGACTGAAAGTACCATGTTGACTGCCAACTTGACCCCTGTTTCGGCCGCGAGGGTTTGGTGAGGGTAGGAACGCTGGCGGCTGCTGCGACGAGGAGTAACCCGAGGGGAGTTTTTTACAGGACGCAGTGGGGTAACGGTGGGTTGAATCGCTTGCATAATTTTTTTTCAAATACCTGAGACTGACGTTTTAGAGTTCACAAGAGCAAATTCTGAGCTTAACGCACACTCGCCGCTGTTTGTCAGGGTGCTGACAGCCAAAATTGTTGAGACAAAGGTGACGCCTTAAGACGGAATTTTCCCATAAAAATGCCTGCCCTTGCAGTCTCGTCTTGCGGAACACAAACAATCTACTGCACTGGGGCAGCAATTGTCTGTATCTGTAATGCGAGAGATCTAACTGCTCAGGCAGGCGTTTTGCGGTTCGCAACTGGTGTCTGGAAACTATTTGTACAGTTCAGTTGACAGCCGGAAAGCCAAGATTCCGGGAATCAAAGCAATTACGAGCGCTACGTAGACTTGGGTATCTGTTAAAGACATATTCGCAAAACTCCTTTTCGCGGGGACGAGCTTTCACCAATTTGAGACAAATTGGCGCTTTTGGGAATCATTTGTTACAACTTGCAACACAAATGCTGCCTCCGGGGAGGAGTGGCCTAGTGGCGCAGTGGCGCAGTGGCGCTGTTTTTGAGTGTCGGAGGGGGAGAATTTTTCCTTGTTTCCTGGGACTGCTTCCTTCGGACGTTGTTCGGACGATCGCCTCGCACAGAACTACCGCGTTAGGTTAAGATTTAACTAATGCGAATGGGAAGTCTTGCGCTCTACCGAAGGTGAGCGTCGGGATGAAAACGCAGCCCGAAAATAAATTGAGCGAGAGCGAATCAATATCCTTTTTGTGCGCTATGATAATTTTATCGGTATTCTGCAACCTTGATAAATGTATAAAGCTTACAAGTACAGAATTTATCCCACAGATGAGCAAGATGTCTTGCTTGCAAAGTCTTTTGGCTGTGCGAGATGGTTCTGGAACTATGCTTTGAATCTATGTCAAGAAACTTACAAGAATACTGGCAAAGGACTATCTAGGGCATACATACAAGGCTTGCTCCCTGCACTCAAAAAAGAATACGAATGGTTAAAAGAACCTTATTCTCAATGCTTGCAGGTGGTTGCATTGAATTTATCTACTGCCTACAAAAACTTCTTTGACAAGATGGCGATGCTGCCCAAGTTCAAAGCCAAGCATGGCAGGCAGTCGATCAGCTACCCTCAAAATGTCAAATTCGACGGTGACTATATCAACCTACCTAAGATTGGTTTAGTTTTCTGTCGGCGACATCGTGATTTTGAGGGCGATATCAAGACCGTTACCGTATCTCGCAACCCGGACGGTAAACATTTTGTTTCTGTTTTGATTGACGATGGGAAAGAACAGCCTGAGTTAGTCCCAGCAGATAAAGCTATTGGCATTGACGTAGGGTTAACTCATTTTGCGATTACCAGTGATGGTTCTAAGTTCGGCAATCCCAAGTATTTCGTCAAACGTCAACGAAACTTAAAACGTAAACAACAAAAGCTCGATCGCAAAAAGAAAGGCAGTCAAAACAGGAAAAAGGCAAGACTGGCGGTGGCAAAAGTTCACTCCAAGATTGCCCGATGCCGGGAAGATTTTCTACAAAAGCTATCCCGCAAGATAGTTAACGAAAACCAAGTTATTGCAGTAGAAAATCTCAATATCAAAGGCATGGTCAAGAATCATAATTTAGCCAAAGCCATTAGTGATGTTGGCTGGGGTATGTTCTGCACAATGCTTAAGTACAAGGCCCAAAGTGAAGGTAAACAATACATTGAGATTGATCGATGGTTTCCTAGCTCAAAAACTTGTCATGCCTGCCTAAATCAAGTTGAGCATCTCACTCTTGATGTTAGGGCATGGACTTGTAAACATTGTGGTACTCATCATGACCGTGATGTAAATGCAGCCCTCAACATTAGAAATGAAGCCTTGCGGATTTTGGCGTTAGGAACTAGCGCTTCTGCCTGTGGAGGGGATGTAAGTCGATCTGGCAAAACTTCGGTTTTGTTGGACGCGCCGCCCCGTTGAATCAGGAAGCCAGCGCTGTACCAATGAAGTGGTCAGCGTCTGGTAGTTCACGTGAAGGTGACACTAATGTTAGACAGAGCGGGTAATTTGCGCTGCGCTCGACCCTTGCCAATTTTAGGTGCACAAAATAGTTAATGCTAGATCAATTTCTCGACGCTTCACCCAATTTTGGAGTTGACGGCTTTTTATTATTGTTGGTTTTGGTGGCTTTGGAGGCTGTACTTTCGGCTGACAACGCGATCGCCCTGGCGTCTATTTCTAAAGGTTTGGAAGATGCCAAGGATCAGCAAAGAGCTCTCAACTTGGGTTTGATAATTGCTTTTGTACTGCGGATCGCCCTAATTTTAACGGCTACTTGGGTGATCCAATACTGGCAGTTTGAGCTGCTTGGTGCTCTCTACCTGCTGTGGCTTGTTTTCCAACATTTTACTTCAGAGACAGACTCCGAAGGAGAACATCACGGGCCCAGATTTGCGTCTGTGTGGCAAGCAATTCCCATGATTGCTTTTACGGATTTAGCGTTTTCATTGGATAGCGTTACTACTGCGATCGCTGTTTCCGATAACACTTTTATCGTCGTAACAGGCGCTACTATTGGAATTATTGCCCTGCGATTCATGGCCGGGTTGTTCATCCGCTGGCTGGATGAGTTCGTTCACCTAGAAAGTGCTGGTTACATCACAGTTGGGTTCGTGGGAATGCGGTTGTTGGTGAAAGTAATTAATCCCGATTTAGTTCCTCCGCAATGGCTGTTAGTTTCCAGTATTGTCTTGATGTTTATCTGGGGATTTTCTAAGCGTACTCCTGAGTCAGTCGAGATTGCAAAATCTCTAGAAATGGCTCTGAATCAGCCGGATTCAGAAGTTTCTGTGCGAGAAGCGCAAGGACAGAAGTCCGAAAATTAACATACTTTCATTTGAATAAAAGTAGCTTAAATCTGTCAAACCAACAAGATTGAAGGCTGGTCAAAACCTGCAAAAGCCTTTCATCCCGGTGACTTTAGTCCGGGGATGAAAGGCTTTTATTTTGTAATATTGTTTCCTTCACTAGCCGATCGAACTTATAGCCCACACTCCGCACTTCAATAACACTACATAGTATAGTACATTGCTAGGCCCGAATGAATAAGTAAAAATACTTAGGAAATTTGAGGTCAAAAAGTGAGACAATCAAAAAAAGTCAAAAATATTATA
>NZ_JAUBPT010000162.1:0-17795 GCF_036700905.1 Microcoleus sp. S13_C3
TCCAAAAAGGACGGGCGGGACGCCCATCCCACAATAACAATTAAAATTGTAAGTTATTTAATTCGCGATCCTAAGTATGGGCGGGGCGGGTTTATATAATTTGTTGATAATTGTCAAATATATAGGCGAACCCGGCCCTACACAATTTAACGTCATACAAGTCCGAATCAAACGCACATGACATGAATTGACACAGACTCAATAATTAATCCGTGTATTCGTGGTCATCCGTTTAGTGCCTTCCTGATTCTTTCTACTTAATTGGAATTTCGATGATAAATTCACTACCTTTACCGGGTTCGGAGAGGCACTGCAATTTGCCGTGGTGTTTTTCAACGACAATTTGGTGCGAAATTGATAAACCCAAACCTGTGCCTTTACCTACGGGTTTTGTGGTAAAAAACGGGTCAAACAAACGCACGATCTGATCTTCGGGAATGCCATTACCGTTGTCTTTAATCTGAATTAAAATGCTCTTGTCATCTATCGTTTCAGTTTGAATGGTAATAGTAGGAAAGATAGTATTTCCGGTGTCTTGTGCTTGGCTGCAGCTTTCTTCCAAAGCGTCGATCGCATTTGCCAACACATTCATAAAGACCTGATTTAATAGTCCGGGATGACAGTTTATTTGCGGCAGTTCTCCGTATTCTTTAATCACTTTAATGCCCTGCCAGTTGGCCTTGGCTTTCAGTCGGCTGTTCAACATTAACAAGGTACTTTCTAAACCTTCGTGAATGTCGGCAGTCTTGATTTTCGCTTCGTCGGCCCGCGAGAAATTTCGGAGAGTTTGAATAATTTCTACAATGCGCTCGCATCCGGTCTGCATCGAATTGAGCAATTTGGGCAGGTCTTCTGCTAGAAATTCTAAATCTATATCTTCGGCTTGTTGCTGAAGTTTTGCTGGGGGATTTGGGTACTCTTCTTGATAGACTTGCACGATTTCTAACAAGTCGAGAACGTAGCCTCGGACGTGACAGAGGTTGCCGGCGACAAAGCCAACTGGGTTGTTAATTTCGTGGGCAATTCCTGCTAGCACCTGTCCGAGGGAAGACATTTTTTCGGTTTGTACTAACTGCATTTGAGTTTGCTGCAAGTCGCTCAAAGCTGTTTGCAGTTCTTGGGATTTTTGCCGATCGCGATCGGCGGCGGCGGCCCGTTCTTCCTCAACTCCGATCGCCCCGGCAATAATTCCGATCAGCTTGCAGTCGGCTTCTGTGGGCGCGATCGACTCAGTGTAGACAACGCACACCGCACCCACGTAATCGTCGCCCCGCCGCACTGCTTGTCCCAGATAGCTTCGCAGTTGGTAGCGGATGACAGCGGGATCGGTTTGGGCGTAGATCGTGTTCTGCAAGTCAGGAATGGCAACAGCCCGATCGCTTCCTTTGCTGCATACGTCGGTGCAGATGTGGCCCTCGGCGCGATCGACCAGCGGGTAGTCCGGCGGCGCTTGCCAAGTCCCGATCGCGCGCAGCAGACCGTCACCGACGCGGCTGTAGATGGCGCAGCTTCCGCCCAAAAGCTCGCCGGCTAAGGATGTCAGGCGCTGGATGTTATCAGCGGCGTCGGTGGTGAATCCCAAAAAGCACTCGTTGATTTTGCTGAGGCGGTACTCTGCTTGCCGGCGCGCGGTCATGTCGCGGGAGTTGATCACAATTCCTTTCACAGCGGGGTCTGCTAGCAAGTTGATGCCGACACCTTCGAGAAAACACCAAGAACCGTCAGCGCGCCGGAACCGACCTTCTAGGGCGATCGGATCGCCTGGATTTGCGATCAGTTTTTCGCCGTCGGACATCACCGAGGGCAGGTCGTCAGGGTGGATCAAATCGAGAGCAATTTGACCGGCGACTTCATCGGGTTCGTAGCCTAAAACTCTTTCTACAGAAGGGCTTTCGTAAACAATGCGACCGCTGGCGTCGAGAATAGTAATGATGTCGGAACTGTTGAGAATTAGCGATCGCCACTTAGCCTCATTTTGGAATAAAGCTGACTCGGCTTCTTTGCGATCGGTAATATCCTCTACCATTTGCAAAATAAACTGTGGCGTTCCCTGACTGCTGTCGATGACAGAGGCGCTGAGGCGTCCCCACCTGATGCTGCCGTCTTGGCGGAGGTAGCGCTTCTCGATTTGGTAAGCTTCGCGGGAGCCCGCGACCAACTGTTGGCGCAACTCGCGCGAAACTTGTGCGTCTTCCGGGTGCGCGCAGTCGTCGAGACCGAAACCCCGCAGTTGAGCTTCCGATCGGCCCAGCATAGCTTGAAATGCCGGATTAGTGGCGATCGCCACACCTTCGAGGGTAGCGACTACCATGCCGATCGCAGCGCGTTCAAAAATTGCCCGAAACCGCTGTTCGCTGTCTCGCAAAGCTGCATCCGCTGCCACTTCCTGCGTGATGTCGCGCCCAGCCACTGCCAAACCTTTGCGCGAACCGTCGGGGTTGAACAGTGGCACTTTTCGCACTTCAAACAAATTGCTGCCGCCTGTGGGCAAGGGGACAATTTGGCGGCTGGAGGTAAGAGTGCCTGCTTGCCAGGTGGTTTCGTCGGTTTCCTGCCAAGTTAGCAGGATTTCTCTGACTCTCGGATCGGCGGCGGCAGCGAGTTCGGCAGTAGTTTTACCCTGGTAGTCTGCGGTTTCCCAGCCCAAAAGTTGGAGGGCGCAGTCGTTGGCAATCAGCCAGCGCCCCTCGCTGTCTGTGAGGTTGATCGCGTCGGGGACGGCGTTAATCGCGGTTTTCAGCCAGTATTGTTGATTTCGCAGGGCTGCTTCGGCGCGCTTGCGATCGGCGATTTCGGCGACTGTTCCTTCGTAGTAAAGGATTTCGCCATTTTCGTCGCGGACTTCGCGCACGTTTTCCGAGATCCAGGTAGTGCTGCCGTCTTGGCGCCGGACGCAGGACTCAAACTCTTTCAGGGAGCCGTTTTTGCTGATTTCTGCCATGAAGGAAGCGCGACGGGTGCGATCGGTGTAAAGGTTTTTCGCCGAACATTTTGCGATCAATTCTGACGGGGAATCGTAGCCGTACATTCGGGCGAGTGCCTGGTTGGCGCTGAGGTAGCCCCCGTCTGGGGCGGTTTGAAATATGCCTTCGGTGGCGTTTTCAAAGATGCTGCGGTATTTTGCCTCGGCTTGTTTGAGGGCTTCTTCTGCTTGTTTACGATCGGTGATATCAGATTGGACGCCGATGAAGTGGGTAACGAGTCCGCTGCTGTCGCGCACCGGCGAAATGGTGAGTTCGTTCCAGAAGGAGGTGCCGTCTTTGCGGTAGTTTTTCAGAACTACTTTGCAGTCGTGTTGTTCTTTCAGGGCCACGCGGATTTGATCGACGGCAGCGCCATCGGTATCCGGGCCTTGCAGGAAGCGGCAGTTCTGCCCGATTATTTCGCTGCGATTGTAGCCTGTAATCCGCTCGAAAGCCCCGTTGCAGTAAACTATAGGCTTGTCCGGCTGGGTAGCGTCCGCGATCGCGATGCCGTTGCTGGTAGCTGCCAGGGCGCGATCGTACAGCCTCCAGACTTCTTCTATTAAATTCGGTGTGCCGCCAGTACGAGTCGGCGATAGCGTTTCAGAAGGAATGCTTATATCTATCTGCATGAGTTTCTATAAATTGAGTTTATTGTAGATACCGACTGCCAGCACACCCTAGATTTTAACAAAATTGTCTGTTTTCCGAAGGCTGAAGTTAAAAGGCTATCATGCAGAATTTTGGCGGTAAATTCTACATAAAAAAAATCTGGCTTACCTCGTTTTTTTTCCTTCTGCCTTCTGCCTTGTGCCTTCTACCTTCAAAGGAATCCTAGTTGTTAATTTATAATAGTTGTTCCCGCGATAACTCTATCTCTGGTATAGTTTACTTGGCAGATTTTGGGCTACTTACAAGTTCGGTTATTTATTTTTGCACTTAAATAAAACCTACCTCATCCCACTCTAGTAAAAAAAATAATTAAATACTTTATAGTTAAATGAGTCAAACTCTTCTCTAAAACAAACCGAGGAAAATTTAATTTTGAACGAACACAGCAAGTTCGGAAATATCGTCGATCGCGAAAGTCGGTTCTAGGGCAAGACACTGAGCGCGATCGCCATATCCGTAAGCCGCCCAACAAACATCTATCCCAGCATTTTTAGCAAACAGCAAATCAATCGCTGTATCGCCAACCATTAAAATTTGACTGTTATCCAACTCCGGGAACAGCGGTTTAATAATCGAGTGAAAAACAGCCGGGTTTGGTTTCATAATTATTTCTCCGTTGTCACCTAAAATTAAATCAAACAAACTGTGAATTTTCAGTTTTTGCAGTAACAAATCCACAAAACTAACGTGTTTATTGCTGAAAATTCCCAGGCTCAATCCCGACTCACGCGCCAACTGCAACACTTGCTTTGTCCCGGTAAATAACTCTACCTGCTTTTCACCTTCCGTCCGATAATAAGAGCGGTAAGTTTCAACCCATTCGGGAATTGCACTTTCCGCGATCGCCGGATGGAGGATTTTAAAACTATTTGGTAAATTGATGCCGATCGTCGCTATAATAGTATCAGCAGCAGGCGGGGCAATATTGAATCTTTCAAAAGTTTTGGTAAAGCAAAATACAATAGCTTTGTGAGTAATTGCCAAAGTGCCGTCGAAGTCAAAAATAATTAACTTGTACTGACTCATCATCCGTTCCCAATGTGAATTATATTTTTTTAGCATTCAAGAGGTCAACATGAGTGTCACCGAAAAACCCGAACTTTTAGTAACAGATTTTACAGATTTCCCAGACCACACTCAATTACCAGATTCCGACGGTACTTTTGTGAAAAACTTTCAAGAACTCCCTCAAAGCATCCTGTTAACAACATCTGTTAGACCCATTTTAGACCAACTTCATCCCGACGGACAATATTGTATCGGTCAAGATTCCGGCATTTATTGGCGCGTCCCGCAACCCCCAGAACCCCTAGCCAGAGGAGCTGAAGCACCGGATTGGTTTTACGTCCCCGACGTGCCGCCAACTCTCGACGGAAATATGCGGCGTTCCTATGTGATGTGGAAAGAATTAATGCCGCCGTTAATCATACTAGAATTTGTCTCTGGAGATGGCAGCGAAGAAAGAGATAAAACTCCAAAAAAAGGCCAATTTTGGATTTACGAGCGGATTATTCGACCTGCTTTTTACGGAATTTATGAAGTCACAAAAGCCAAAATAGAATGCTATCATTTGGTAGAAGATAGATTTGAGTTAATGTCAGAAAATCAGCGCGGACATTACCAAATCGAGCCAATGGGATTGGAATTAGGCATTTGGCAAGGGGTTTATCAGGGCGTAGAACTGCCTTGGATGCGCTGGTGGGATGCTGAGGGGAATTTGCTGCTGGCCGCTGATGAACGGGTTGAACAAGCGGAATTGGCAGTCGAACAAGCGCAGTCAGAAGCAGAACAAGAACGGCAAAAGCGAATAGAAGCCGAGCAGCGAATTCAAGCTTTAGAAGCGCGTTTGCGAGAGCTAGAAGGAGGCTAAAATCAGACTCAAGAGGGCGGGTTTATTAAAATATTGGTGTGAGAGACTTAAATGGCTGGTAAAACCCGCCCATACCCACATATTTTCATCGTTTACGCAGATATTTTTTTCTTTTCTCCGGTTTGTTGTATGGGAATTTTTAAAATTACCACTTCTAATCCAGAAGCTGCTTGTATTATTTGATAAGTATTTTGTAGCTTTGTGTAGAATCTATGGCACTAATTGTTCAGAAATATGGCGGAACCTCGGTTGGTACAGTCGATCGCATTTTGGAAGTAGCCAGACGAGTAGTAAAAACAGCACAGCTCGGCAACTCTCTCGTTGTCGTACTTTCGGCGATGGGCAAAACCACCGACGGTTTAGTTAAACTCGCCAAGGAAATTTCCCCAAATCCCAACAAGCGGGAAATGGATATGTTGCTCTCCACTGGGGAACAAGTCTCGATCGCACTTTTGAGCATGGCATTGCAGGAAATGGGACAGCCCGCCATTTCCCTCACCGGCGCCCAAGTCGGCATTGTCACCGAAGCAGCCCACACCCGCGCCCGAATTTTGCGAATCGATCCGAATCGGCTTGAAAGCCAGTTAAAAAGCGGTAAAGTCGTTGTTGTTGCGGGTTTCCAAGGCATAGCCGATGCCGGAGAATTGGAAATTACCACCTTGGGCCGTGGCGGTTCCGACACGACAGCAGTTGCCCTCGCTGCAGCGCTGCGGGCCGACAGGTGCGAAATTTATACCGACGTGCCCGGAATTCTGACTACAGATCCGCGCTTGGTTGCCGACGCGCAATTGATGGACGAAATCACTTGCGACGAAATGCTGGAATTGGCGAGTTTGGGCGCAAAAGTCCTCCACCCGCGCGCGGTAGAAATTGCCAAGAATTACGGCGTGCCCCTAGTAGTGCTTTCTAGCTGGAGTGACGCCCCCGGTACCCGTGTAGTGTCCCCACCCCCGCAACCCCGGCCTTTGGAGGGCTTGGAGCTCGCAAAAGCCGTCGATGCGGTGGAATTTGACTTAGATCAGGCGGGGGTGTCGCTACTGCGTTTGCCCGATCGCCCCGGCGTAGCAGCGCGGTTGTTTGGTGCGATCGCCCAACAAAACCTCGATGTAGACTTAATTATTCAGTCAATTCATGAAGGAAATACTAACGATATTGCCTTCACAGTGACGCGAAAATCTCTGCAACAAGCTACTGCCGTTGCAGATGCAATTATCCCCGCCCTCGGCAAGAATTCTCGCCCAGAATTGGGAGAACCGGAAGTGAAAGCAGAAGAGCGGCCAATAGCTAAAGTTAGCATTGCGGGTGCGGGAATGATCGGTCGTCCGAGGGTAGCGGCGCAGATGTTTAAGACTTTAGCGGATGCGGGAATTAACATTCAAATGATTTCTACATCCGAGGTTAAAGTTAGTTGTGCGATCGATGCCGAAGATTGCGATCGGGCTGTTGCCGAACTCTGCAAAACATTTGATGTTGCCAACTCCCCTATTGGGCTGCGTTCATCATCCCACAAACCGCCCGCAGTCCGCGCCGTTGCCTTGGATCTCAATCAAGCGCGCCTAGCAATTCGCCAATTGCCCGATCGCCCCGGAGTAGCAGCAAAACTGTTCGGACTTTTAGCCGAGGAAAATATCAGCGTAGACACGATCATTCAGTCGCAGCGCTGCCACAATATCGACGGCATATTAACTCGCGACATTGCATTTACAGTCGCACAAATTGACGCCGAATCTGCTAAAATAGTCCTCGAAAAAGCCGCCCCAGAATTCGGATGGGGCGAAGTAGCAGTCGATACACAAATAGCCAAAGTTAGCGTTGTCGGTTCCGGGATGGTAGCGCATCCAGGAGTAGCGGCCAAGATGTTTGAAGCGCTTTCCCGCCAGCAAATCAACATTCAAATGATTGCCACTTCCGAGATTAAAATTAGCTGCGTTGTGGATGAAGGACAAGGAGTAACTGCTTTGAAGGCAATTCACGCAGCTTTTGAACTTGCCGGCACTGAAAAAATCCAAGTTCCAGCGTAATTAAGGTTTCTAGTCAGGACTTTATACCGAATCCGAGTTTTTCACCCCCTTTATGATTCGGCGGTTGAAACCAATCCTACACAAACTTTCGTCTGCCTCCGCAGACTAAGAAATGAACGGGGTATTTAAGCCGCATTTGGTATTAGTCCTTTCTTCGAGATTCGTAGTAAGGAATTCAGTCGTAAGGAATTCAGGCCTTCAAATTTTATTTAATTGATATAAAAAAAATCGCCCTTTTTTTTAGGGTTAAACACTTGACTTCGAGGATTTAATCAAGTACAATTTAATAATGGGAGTGGTGGCAAAAATAAAATTTTTGCCACCACTCCCATTATCTAAAATATACCACAATAAATCAACCAAAGTCAATAGATAATCCTTCTTTTTTAGGGCCGAGCACTTATTGATATCAATTCCGCTTGTATGGGAATGATTAAACCGCAGAGGGCGCAAAGATCGCAGATTCTCCAGAAGAGAGAGATGAATAATTCCGATGTCAACGGATTTGATATGACACCACGGTAGCATAGAACAAGGCTTCAAGCGCCGAGTTATCTATAATCTACGAGGTAGTGAAGAAAACATCAGCAGTTAGATAGCTAGCATCGATATCAAAGACGATCGCTAAATAATCAGAATTAAATTTAATCGCAACAGAAGCCACTGGCATCCCACTATCAATCTGTAATAACACCGGCTCAAAGGACAGTTGAGCATAGGCAATGCCTGCACTCAAACCAATAGCATCACCCTTAGAAAAATCGATAATTACATCAGCCCGCTCAATGGATGCGATCGCCTGACTCTCCGCAAAAATAAAGGCATCATTTCCAGTACCGCCAATGAGAATATCTTGACCAAAATCGCCAATTAATACGTCATCCTCAGCACCGCCATTGAGAATATCATCTCCCTTGCCACCTTGCAAAACATCATTACCATCTCCTCCGACTAAGGTGTCATTATCATTGTTACCACTGAGAAAATCATTGCCAGAACCGCCGTCGAGAAAATCAGAACCTTTGCCGCCAAGCAAAATATCATTGCCGCCAACTCCGGCTAGCGTATCTGCCCCTTGATTGCCATTGATCGGATCGTCATCTTCTGTAC
This sequence comes from Microcoleus sp. S13_C3, assembly GCF_036700905.1. NCBI lineage: Bacteria > Bacillati > Cyanobacteriota > Cyanophyceae > Oscillatoriales > Microcoleaceae > Microcoleus > Microcoleus sp. S13_C3. The sequence goes on from NZ_JAUBPT010000162.1 coordinate 8,637, forward strand.
CGGTGAGAAAGTCATTACCCGACAAAGCAGAAATTCCTGTCTTGGCGGCCACTTCTGGAATGGCAGTATCAGATCCGTCTGTTAGCAGGTAAAACCCTTCTCCGCGTAGATTTTCAGGGATTCCTGTCGGTTCGCCACTATCGGTGGCATTGGGGAGAGGGGTTTTGATAGAAAGTACAGGTGCTGGGGCGGGTACTGGTGTTGGGGCGGGCGTTGGGGCCGGCGTTGCGGCGATCGCAGGAATGGGTGTTGGGGCGGGCGTTGGGGTTGGGGCGGGTGCAGGAACGGGTGTTGGGGCGGGCGTTGGGGCGGGTGCAGGAATGGGTGTTGGGGCGGGCGTTGGGGCGGGTGCAGGAATGGGTGTTGGGGCGGGCGTTGGGGCGGGTGCAGGAACGGGAGTCGGTATGGGTGTTGGCGCTGGGGCGGGTGCAGGAATGGGAGTTGGGGCGGGCGTTGGGGCGGGTGCAGGAATGGGAGTCGGTACGGGTACTGGTGCGGGTGCAGGAGTCGGTGCGGGTGCGGGAGTCGGTACGGATGCGGGAATTATCGTCTCGACCTGACTCTGATCGAGGAAATTTAATGGCAGAGTAATTTCAGTGGGTGTGGTTGAGAGGGTAAGAGGTAGTGTAGGAATTGATATCGGCGTTGGATTTACTACAGATATTAGTGCCGGTGTTGGAGTTGTCACGGGTGTTGGAGTTGTCACCGGTGTTGGAGTTGTCACGGGTGTTGGAGTTGTTATCGGTGTTGGAGTTGTCACCGGTGTTGGAGTTGTTATCGGTGTTGGAGTTGTTATCGGTGTTGGAGTTGTCACCGGTGTTGGAGTTGTTATCGGTGTTGGAGTTGTTATCGGTGTTGGAGTTGTTATCGGTGTTGGAGTTGTCACGGGTGTTGTAGTTGTCACCGGTGTTGGAGTTGTCACCGGTGTTGGAGTTGTTATCGGTGTTGGAGTTGTTATCGGTGTTGGAGTTGTCACCGGTGTTGAAGTTGTCACCGGTGTTGGAGTTGTCACCGGTGTTGGAGTTGTTATCGGTGTTGGAGTTGTCACCGGTGTTGGAGTTGTTATCGGTGTTGGAGTTGTCACCGATGTTGGAGTTGTCACGGGTGTTGTAGTTGTCACCGGTGTTGGAGTTGTCACGGGTGTTGTAGTTGTCACCGGTGTTGGAGTTGTCACCGGTGTTGGAGTTGTCACCGGTGTTGTAGTTGTCACCGGTGTTGGAGTTGGCTCTGGAGTACCCTCATCGATCAGCACTGTGAAGCTTTTGCTCAACTCATTCGCCACAACAAGATCGAGTTTGCCATCACCATTGAAGTCAGCCACCGCGAGTGAGGAGGGACGCGAGCCTACTGGAATGTCTGCCTGTTTCGTAAAGCTGCCAGAACCAGAGTTTAGCAGTACAGAGATGCTATTGCTGCCTGTATTTGCGATCGCGATATCAGCGAAACCATCGCCATTAAAGTCACCTGTGGCGATCGAGCTTGGAGAATTACCAACAGTAATATCTGGCTGTTTGGTGAAACTGCTACCCTGAGAATTCCACAAAACTGAAATGCTGTTGCTACCTGCATTCGCGATCGCCAAATCAGGGAAGCTGTCACCATTAAAATCGGCTGTGGCGATCGCCTGGGGAGAATTTCCAACAACTATATCTGGCAGTTTTGTCAAGTTGCCACCACCAGCATTGAGCAGCAATGTAACATTATTGCTGCCTTGGTTCGCTACCGCCAAGTCGATTTTCCCATCAACATTAAAGTCGAGCGCCGTCATCGCCAGAGCATTGCTGCCAACAGGAATGGCTGGCTGCAAAATAAAGCTCAAACCACGGTTTAGCATCACAGCCACCACATTCCCTGTCCCATTGACGACAGCGAAATCTAGTTTATTATCTCCATCGAAATCAGCCGCGAGCGCCGCGTCTGGAAAAGGCAGATTACCAAAGCTAAAGGCAGGAAATTTAATGTATCCCGATTTAGTATTTAACAGAAATGATATGCTACTGTCTCCGCTATTAGCTACCAAGAGTTCTGGTCGGTTGTCTCCACTAACAAAATCTGCAGCTAAAACGATAGTGGGGGCCCTTCCTACGGATTCGTCAGATTTTAAAGCAAAGTTGCCGGAGCCAGAATTAGCCAACAATGAGATGCTATTGCTGCCTAAATTCGGTACAACTAAGTCTGGTTTGCCATCTCGATCAAAGTCTGTCACCGTCAGTGACAGTGGGTTCGTATTTAGCGATACATCTTTACGGGAGAAGTTCAAATTGCGACCTCTCTAATTTTTATTTATGTATAAAATTTGATGAATATTTTATATATTACAGGAATTTTGAACTAAGTCAATCTATTTTTGATTTTTGATTTTTAATTTGGGATTTTCCCCGCCCTGAGCCTGTCCCCGGCTGTGTTAGCATAAATAGGACTAAAGCCAACTGGCCCAATTAGTAGGGTGTCCCGGAATCAGAGACCCTGAATAATCGCCCTATAACTTCGTCGCCCGGCACCCTACAAGTTGATTTGAGTATGACACTCACGTAATTCACCATCAAATTAGCGATCGACTTAAGGGATTTAATCTTATGACTGTAGCTAAGGAACATATTACTGATAGCAATAGCAATAGCGGTTTATCAAATTTCCGCGTCACTATCGAACGTTTGATCGAAATTTTAGATTTAGAATAAGAGGATGACTACGGAATTTTAAGACCGACTGAATATGCTTTCAGGACAGCGATGAAGTTAGTTTTTGAGGCATACGATAGCATGGGAAACAGTTTCCCAAAAGCCTCAACAGGTACAGATGACAGAGGCAGTATTAGACTGGCTTGGCAAAATATAAATGCCGATCGGAGAGTATGCTTATTCTGCCCGCACTCTTCTGATGAGAAAGCTTACATTTATCATCAAAACAGTGAGGAATATGCCTCAGAAGATATTACTTCAGGAGCAATTTTAGTTTATTGGCTAGAGTGGTTTAATGAAAAATGAACGAGAAATATTCTCGGAGTGTATCAGATGGCAATTCCTTCGTTTCATTTGACAATAAATTTTGACTTAATATTTCTTGCGCGATCGCCTCCACCACCGGCACACAAACCGAATTTCCAATTTGCTTGTAACTTTCCCCCGCACTCGGATAACTCTTAAAATCTTCAGGAAAACCCATAAGACGGTAACATTCCTTCAGCGTCAACTTTCTCACCATATCTTGCTCAGGAATGTAGATAAAAAACCTGCCCGATGTTTCTTGCGAAGGAATGGTCGGATGCACTCCATCTACCGAATAAATGCGATTAGGCTGTCTGTGAACCCTCGATAAATGTTCTGTATTTGGCCTCACGCCAGTTTTCCAAGTACCTTTATTTCTGTAACCTGCAAACAAAAGTCCCGAATCTTGCTTTTTCGGAGACTCAATTAAAGTATACTCGGATTTGTCCAATATTTCAAAATCCCCTGTATCGTCTAGAAATTCCCTGAGTTTTGGAGTCACCTGGGTTTTAAGCCGAGAAAAATTGAATGGTTTAGCTTTAGTTGCAATAATAAATATTCTTTCACGATGTTGAGGAATTCCAAAGTCTTTAGCATTCAGCATTTGGTAATTCACGCTGTATCCCAAATCTTCAAGACTGGCAATAATTACTTTTAAGGTATTTCCCTTGTCGTGATGGATTAAGTGCTTGACATTTTCGAGAACGATAACTTTAGGCTGCTTGATTTTGATAATTTTACAAATCTCGAAAAACAGTGTGCCTCTAGTATCTTCAAAACCGAGTTTTTTGCCGCAAATGCTGAAAGGTTGGCACGGAAACCCGGCGACTAAAATATCAAAGTCTTCTAACTCGACGGGCTTAATTTTACTGATATCTCCCAAAGGAACATCACCGAAATTTTCCTGGTAAACTTCTCGGCATTTGCTGTTAATTTCGCAGGAAAAAACGCATTTAAAGCCAAATTTTTCAAACCCTTGTCTGAAACCTCCTATTCCTGAAAACAAATCTATAAATCTCATACAAATTAATGTAAAATTTTACTAAGATTCATGGTAGCATATTTTGTTTTTCTCTCTTCTTTCACTCTGCGTTCTCTGCGTTCTCTGCGGTTCATTCTCTCAATTTCAACAAGTCTTGCTACAGTCCTCAATCTTATACCAATCATTAAAAGTCGCAGAAGCCCGGGTCGGACTTAGCCTGGGCCGTCTCCCCACAGATATCGCGTAGAATGTCGATCGCCCGAAACTTCCCCCCGCATTCAACCAACTAATGTCCCAAACTTGTCCCGCAGCCGACTAAACTAGAAATAGCAAAAAAAATATAGCTATTGTTTACTTTCTTTCACCAACCATGAGTCAAACCTTGGAAAACCTCACCGCAATTGATGACAAGCTATCCAAACGCCACATCGACCTCGATCCAGGCGGCTACTTCATCATCTATCTCGATCGCGAAACCAGCTTAATTTGTGCCAAACATTTCACCAACATCATCGACGATCGAGGCCTCGCCGTCGATCCCGAAACTGGCAAACCCATCCCCGCGCGTGGCAAGGTAGAACGCACGGAGGTCACACTTTTTACCGCTAGAACCGCCAAAGAACTTTGCGTCAAAATCCTAGAAGAAACCCGCCCCTGTCCGGTGACAATGTTAGATCACGCGGCTTATCTGGGACGGGAATTTGTACGGGCAGAAATCGCATTGTTGAGCGATCGAGAATACGTTCAAGATTAGTGCAGCCCTGCCATAATTTCTGGACAAAACGGCAACCGATCGGATTTAGCAGCACCCGATCACGAAAAACCTTGATACCAGAAATAAGTCACCATCGGAATCACTGTCGCCAACACCAACAGCACAACCACAACAACTGTGGCATTGCCTTGGTCTGTTTCTTCCGCTTTTTTAAACGTGCCTTCAACTTGAATGTTGTCAACAACTTCAGGAGGACCCGGATCGGGTTCGCCCGACAAAACAGTTGCAATGCGCGTACTTGCAGCCGCAAATGCCTCGTTGTATTTATTGGCTTCCCGCAGTGGCACTTGCACGGTTTCCCCAGCCACACTCTGGGCAATTTCATCGGTTAGCAGGGATTTTACCCCTTCCCCCGTCCGAATTGCCGCACTGTTGGTAACAGTGTCGAGAACGAGTAAAATTTGATTAGTCTGGTCTTCTTTTGCCGGAAACCACTGTTCAAACAGTTGGTCGGTGAAAGTGGCTGTCGTTTCGCCGTAGTCTAAGCGGTGGATGGTGACAAACCTGACTTGTTTCCCTGTTTTGTTTTCCAGGTTGTCGAGCACGCTGCTGATATTGCTTTCGCTGCTGCGGCTGAGTACGTCGCCTTTGTCGAACACCCAAGTTCGATCGCCCGCCGACAACACCGGCATTTCGTACACGCCAGTCGCCAATGCCGGCAATACCGCCATCTGGGATGCGATTAGGGCGATCGCGATCGCCGCGGCTAAAGGTTGGAGATATTTTCTCCAGTTAAATAATTGCTTCAGGTGTCTGGTCATGAGGTTAACCGTAAAACTGACTTTTTTCCAAAAATACTATAGAAACCCCCGTAAAATTCATTTTATGCAGGGCAATATTTACAATTAGCTCGTCAGTGGAACTCCCGCCCGATTATTTTAGGATTCTAACTATGGAACCAGCAGACACTTATAAAGGTTGGATTATTCAATCCCAGAAAGTCTTCTACGTCGAGGTTTGGGATAGCCGCGGCAACCGCCACGTCGCCGTCCAAAATGCCAAGACTGAGGAGGAAGCTTTGGAATTGGCCAAAAAGTGGATAGACAAATATGAGTCAAAACCCGGAAGAATGCCGATCGACGTACCCCATCCTTTCGGAGACATGATCGATATGCCATTTTAACTCAGTTGACTGGTGACTGTTGACTGTTGACTGTTGACTGTTGACTGTTAACAGTTAGTATGACAGCTTGTAGGGTGCTCTACTAGAGAAAAAACCTCTTCAAATCGAGCAATTATGGCAACTGACGCATCCGAATAATATGCCAGTTGCGTCCAAGAGTGCGTTTTTCCTGAAATACAATTACGGAATTCCTCGCAATTTCCGCGTATTTTCTACTAAACTCCGAGCAAATTCGTCGAACCTTTCAGACAGTTTTTCATCCAATAATTTACCATCAGGACTAAAAGCTTTCCAAGCTTGTCCGATCGCAATTTGTTCGGGAATTACCCAAGCGTGCACCCATCTCAAAATGGTTCGCAAATCGTTGAGTGCGTTGCTGTTAACTTGCCCTCCCAAAACGCTAATCGCACCCGCAACCTTCCCGTCCAAATGCTCAAAACTCATCAAATCCAGGGCATTCTTGAGAGCACCGCTGACGCTACCGTGATACTCCGGCGTTGCCAAAATCAAGCCGTCGGCTTGCTTAACCGTATTTCGCAGCTTTTCCACATCCGGATAATCGAGATAATCATTCTCACCGTCGCAGAAGGGCAGATTGAGCGATCTCAAATCCAATATTTCAACATCCGCGCCCAGGGTCTGCGCCCGTTCTGCTGCCACATTCAACGCTAACTGGCTGTAGGAGCCAGCCCGCAAACTTCCACCAATGCCGACAATTTTTACCATAAAGCTTAAAAACAATAACTGCTTTTCTAAAACGTACTCATTACGAGTATGATTAATCTAGCAAGTTCGATCGGCAACTGTCAATCGATTTGAGATTTGAGATTTGAGATTTACCGACGGGACCGAGAAACCGGGTTTTTTGAGCAAAATCCATCGATTTGAGATTTGAGATTTGAGATTTGAGATTTACCGACGGAGCCCAGAAACCGGGTTTTTTGAGCAAAATCCTGGGTTATAGCCCGCAGATTAGGTAAAAAACCCGGTTCCTTGAGGATGCGTGGGTAAGTTCAGTGGAGGGGGCCGAGAAACCGGGTTTTTTGAGCAAAATCCTGGGTTATAGCCCGCAGATTAGGTAAAAAACCCGGTTTCTTGAGGAAGCCGTGGATTCAAAACCCCCCCTCTTGAGGGGCCTCTTAAGATGCCCGCGAGAGATAAACCCATTCAACACCCGCCATCTTGTTAAAATAAATGAACGTAGCAAACCACAAGCGGTCAATCTTGGCAGTCTTCAACCTTGGGCAAAGCAATATGAAAAATTCTTGGAAACACGCATGGCTGGGGCATCTAGCTGTAAACAAAGACAAGTCGAGCCAGAATCCTAAAAAATCAATTCCAGGACGGAATCTTTGGCGCATCCTGGGCAGTTTGGTGATTTCTCAAGGAATATTGCTCTCGACCCCGGTGTTTGCCGACAGCGCGCCAAACACCATGAGTTACAGCCAACTGATCGACAACATAGAAAAAGGGCAAGTCAGTAAAATCGAAGTAGACGAAACTCAAAAAACTGCCAAGGTTAGGCTAAAAAATCAAAAAAGCGATCTAACCCAATCAGTTAGTCTGTTCGACTACAACAACCGAGAACTGTACTCGCAAATCCGCGCCAAAAAGATTGACTTTGAAGTCAAACAAACAGCCGACAACGCGGCCGCAGTCAGTTTAGTAGTAAACTTGCTAGTGATTTTTGCAGTGTTGGCAGTCCTGATGGCAATCGTGCGCCGATCGACCCAATCTCAAGGAAATGCCATGAACTTCGGCAAATCCAGAGCCCGTTTCCAAATGGAAGCCAAAACCGGCGTGATGTTCGACGACGTAGCAGGCATCGAAGAAGCTAAAGAAGAACTGCAAGAAGTCGTAACCTTCCTCAAAAAACCCGAACGCTTCAACGCCATCGGCGCCAAAATTCCCAGAGGAGTTCTGTTAATCGGGCCTCCAGGAACTGGCAAAACAATGCTGGCAAAAGCCATCGCAGGCGAAGCAGCCGTCCCCTTCTTCAGCATCTCCGGTTCCGAATTTGTCGAAATGTTTGTCGGAGTTGGCGCCTCCCGCGTCCGCGACTTGTTCAAGAAAGCTAAAGAAAATTCGCCCTGCATCGTCTTCATCGACGAAATAGACGCCGTAGGAAGACAGCGCGGCGCTGGTATCGGCGGCGGCAACGACGAACGCGAACAAACTCTCAACCAGTTGCTGACAGAAATGGACGGCTTTGAGGGTAACAGTGGCGTGATTGTGATTGCAGCTACTAACCGGCCCGACGTGCTCGATACCGCCCTGCTGCGCCCCGGCCGGTTCGATCGACAAGTAACGGTAGATTTGCCCAGTTACAAAGGGCGTTTGGGGATTTTGCAAGTTCACGCGCGCAACAAAAAACTCGACCCAGAAGTTGCCCTAGACACGATCGCCCGCCGCACTCCCGGCTTTTCCGGCGCCGACTTGGCAAACTTGCTCAACGAAGCAGCTATTCTCACTGCGAGGCGTCGCAAAGACACGATTAGTAACTTAGAAGTTCACGACGCGATCGACCGGATCACGATCGGGCTTACCCTCAACCCGCTGCTCGACAGCAAGAAAAAATGGATGGTAGCATACCACGAAATCGGACACGCCCTCGTCGGGACGATGCTCAAAAATACTGACCCAATAGATAAAGTGACGATTATCCCCCGTTCCGGCGGCATCGCAGGCTTTGTTAGCTATGTGTACGACGACGAAATGATCGACAGCGAAGGTTTGATGAGTCGGGCTTGGCTGTTAAGCCGGATTACAGTAGCTTTGGGGGGAAGGGCGGCGGAGGCTGAAATTTACGGCGATGCCGAAGTAACTCTGGGTGCCAGCGAGGATATCAAACAAGTCACCAGCCTCGCTAGGAAGATGGTAACGCTTTATGGAATGTCGGATTTGGGGCCTGTGGCTTTTGAAAGTCAGAACAATGAGGTGTTTTTGGGGCAGAACTGGAATTCGCGAAGTGAGTATTCCGAAGACATGGCAATCAAGATCGATCGCCAAGTCCGGGAAATTGCCTTTGAGTGCTACGAAGAAGCTCGCCGAATTATCCGCGAAAACCGCGCTTTGGTAGACAAACTTGTCGAAGCGCTGTTGGATGAAGAAACGATCGAGGGCGACGAATTCCGCCAAATTGTAGCTCGGTACACCGAGTTGACAAAAAAAGAGTTAGCCCCAACGTAAAGAGTCAGTTGGCAGTTGGCAGTTGGCAGTTGGCAGTTGGCAGTTGGCAGTTGGCAGTTGGCAGTTGGCAGTTGGCAGTTGGCAGTTGGCAGTTGGCAGTTGG
>NZ_JAUBPT010000163.1:0-6829 GCF_036700905.1 Microcoleus sp. S13_C3
TTCCATACTTAGAAAGGAGACGACAATTATTTATCAATACACTGTTTGGTTATTTTGTCAATGCGTAAGTCCTATTATTAATTTATAATTGCTTATGAGCCTTTATCCTATTGACCTCCTCCGCCTTACTTGCATTTCCCTAAGTGGCAATCTTTTGCGTTCTGTCCTAACTACCGTTGGAGTTTTTATGGGTGTAGCGGCGGTAAGTGCAACGCTGCAAGTAGGCAATATTAGTCGTGCCGTAATTGCTGAACAACTAGCCAAGCGAGAAGCACCTCAAGTGCAAATCTCTATGTGGGGTGACACAAGCTTGAAATTAGAAGATATGGAATTTTTGCGGCATAGGCTGAAAGGAATTCAGGCGATTAGCGCAGCACATTGGTTTAGTTTGAATGACAATAAAGTTATATTTCAAGCTGAAGAAGCGGAACCTAGCAGCCAGGCTGTTTCTCAAGACTACTTGTTGACATCGGGGCGGCTATTAATGGCGGGGCGTTTTTTTTCCCCTAGTGATTTTGCTGACTATCGACCCGTAGTAGTAATCGATGAAGTGCTGGAATTACTACTGTTTAAAGGTGGCACAAACCCTGTAGGTCAGCGCATTTATGTTGACCGCAGACCTTATATTGTGATCGGCGTGATGGAGAGTAAGCAGGATTTTGCGGAAAAACCAACAGGTGAAATACTGGTGTCGATGTCACTTTACAAAGCGATAACAGGTAGCCAGAGGATTGGCTCTATTTCAGTGCGTCCTGACAATCTAAAAGATATTAAAGGGATGGAAAAGCAGGCAAAAAAGGTTTTGAAGCAGCGCTTTCCCAAGGCCAATGTTTTTGTTTGGAACAATGTTAAGAAAATTTTGGAGCAGCAGGAAACTCTGGAACTCGCTTCACAGGGACTATTGGCAGTGGGGATAATTTCGCTGCTGGTGGGAGGAGTGGGTATTGCTAATATTACGATCGCGGCGGTGATGGAACGCACCCCAGAAATTGGTTTGAGACGTGCGATCGGGGCTACTCAGAGAGATATAATGTTACAGTTTATTCTAGAAGCAGTGATTCTGAGTTTAGCAGGGGGAATTGCTGCTATTGTGACGGTACACGGGTTAACGGTCGTGGTTGCGGATGTTTTTAAGTTGCCTTATAAATTTGACAGCAACACAGCAGCTTTGGCTCTAGGATCGGCATTAGCAGTGGGTGTCGGAGCTGGATTTCTCCCGGCTCTACGAGCTAGTCAACTCGATCCTGTTAAAGCGCTGCGTCAAGGGTAGTCATCCCGTAGGAAATCGCCATAGCATTACTTGCAGAAATAACTGGATTTAGCATGACTGAGCAACCGCACGAAGATTATCTCCCAAATAGCGATTCCCCTGCTCGCTACGATATTCCTTGGATATTTCGTTTTAGCCTAGTTATGCTTGCAATCTGTGGGCTATTGGCGATATTTGCTGTTGCTTTTAAGTCTAGTTCAACAGTCAAAACTGATGTTAGCTCTAAATCTGCGATCGCGCCCAAAATTCTGCCACTTCCCACTGAAAAATATCTCCCACACATCCAAAATCTACCGCAAAATCAGGCGCTCATTCAACCCCCAAATCAGAGAAAAAAGCTAACTACAAACCAGAGAATAGTTATTCCTCTATTCCCCGACGAAAATCCAACAAGTAAAATCAAACACTCACCAATTTCTAATTCCCAATCTCCCAGTCCATATTCTCAATTATTAACAACTTCTACTACTCAAAAATCTCCAGCTAAACCAGAATCAATAGTAATTTCTGAAGCTCTACAAAATCCAGAAAAAACAGCAGAGTCAACACCTGAAAATAGCCAAAGACCAACTATTGAATATCAATCTATAGAGGATGAACCAGGGGTCGAACTGACACTACCGGAAGTTGTATTTTTAGGTTTGGAAAACAACAGAGTTATCAAAAATCAATACCTCGAACGCATCGCCCAAAAACAAGATTTAGCCGTAGCAGAAGGCCAATTTGTCCCTATTTTTACACCGCAACTGTCTGTGTCATCAATTCGTTTGAGGAATGGGGGAAGAGTAGCCACTACTGGCGAAGTCGATTTATCTGCCCAGGTGAGTGTCAAAATTCCCACAGGAGGAGAGATAAGTTTTCTGTGGAGCGGTAAACAAGGACAAGATGCGAATGGTTTGGGCATTAATAGTGAAGGCTCCTTAAGTCAAAATTTAGAGTTAAATTTTAACCAACCTCTGTTAAGGGGAGCTGGAGTTGCTGTCACTAGAGCACCAATTGAGATTGCTCGCCTGAGTGAAAAAAAAAATATTCTGAGTTTGAAATCGACGCTAATTGAGACAATTACTCAGGTAATCTTAAACTATCGAGAGTTGATTAAGGCTCAGGAACAAGTTAAAATTTCACAAAGTTCTTTGGAAATTGCCCGTAAGCAAAGGGAGATTAATCAGGTTTTGATTAAGGCAGGAAGGTTAGCAAAAGTTGAGATTGTGACAAGTGAAAAAGCTGTAGCAGATCAGGAAGTGACAGTATTGGATCGTGAGGAGCAACTGAAGAAGGCAAGATTAACACTGCTGCAAATTATTGGTCTCGACGATCGCAATCTTAATATAACAGCAAAAGAAGATGCTGCTGTGCAGACTAACCCTCTGGATTTCAATAAGATTATACCATTAGCTCTGTCAAATAGTCCTGATTATTTACAAGTACAGCTCGATCGGGAAATCGCTAAATATAAATTGCTGTTAGCGGAAAATAATCGAAAATGGAAATTGGATGTAAGTGCAAGTTATAAGAATAATGCTAGTAATCTTTCAGACAGCAACTCGGATTTGAGAGCGGGACTGGTTTTGACTCGCGAATTTGGAAATAGAGGAATTGAGCGAGATTTTCAGAATAGTCGTGTTAAGCTATTACAAGCTGAGAACATTTTAAAGCAGCGCAATCAAAAGCTGGAAGTTGAGGTAAGAAATGCAATTCGAGATATAAATTTGAATTTCAAGAAAGTAGAACTCGCTCAAAAGTCAAGGGAGTTAGCGCAAAAGCAATTAGACATAGAGCTAGACAAAAAAAGATTGGGAGTGGGAAGTTCTCGAAGTATCGATATTGTGAATTTTCAGAAGGCTTTAATAGAGGCTAGAAATGCAGAACTTAATGCGAGAATTGCCTATTTTAATGCTTTGACAAATCTTGATAAAATAATAGGTACTACTTTGGAGACTTGGCAGGTGAGGATTGAAAATGAATAATAATTATGTTAGTTAGTTCTTATCGGATTGAATGAGACTTGTCAGTAATTCCAACCAGCCTCCATCGGATCGGGAACGGTAGAATCAGCCGTCAAGCAGATAGGTACAAGGCTAAACATTTCATTCTTCACAGTAGAAATCTGAAAGTGTTTCTCAAATGTTACAACTGCGTTGTGCCTACTTGAATGGTTAATTTGCAGTCTAATATTTTTGCAAAATCGGGATGCTCCCGCGAAGCCTTCTTGTTAGAAGGATTATATAGAAAGTCTTCCACTTTGTCATATTCGCAAAGACCTATCCATTCTAAACGATCGCCCCCACCCTCCAAACCCATCAAAAGCCCCCTATCCCAATATGTCATCAAATCCTGACATTCGCTTCAACACCGATCCCCTAAACCTCCCAAATGTCAAGATTCCCTGACAAAGTGATCCCCAAAATCACGAAAATGCGTATAAGTACCCAGAATTAAAGGAAAAGACCCCTTGACCCGATCGCAACTTGTCTGCAACATTAAGTCATGACAAAGCGATCCCAAAGAAATGCTTGGATTAAGCAGCACTGGGAGTCGAATAGCGCGTGTGCTGCCAGCACAGCGTTGCTAGCAGCACCGATCGCACTCACAAAATCGATCTTGTCAATCAAGAATCGACAGAAAAGTTTTATTTAGATCGAACGGTGCGCGCAGAAGCCAAGAAGTCACAACCCCCGATCGCATGGGGAAAAAGACAAGCTAAAAACAAGCAAGGCTTCAAAGGTTGGAGATTTGGAAGCTCGATAATATGTGGATTTAAAAGAGTTTCTAACTCAAAAAGTCAACACATTTGTGTTGAAAGGAAAAATCTAACCCGCCATCCTAAATTAGTGGAGAACCAACTCATGGCCAAAGAACGCCCACCATTAGAAGAGATGACTTTGCGACAACTCCGCAGAGTTGCTAGCGAATGTGGAGTCTCTCGCTACAGCCGGATGCGGAAATCGCAACTTCTGGCATCAATTCAAGAAATTCAGCGCACCAAATTTTCATACAGTCCATCTCGCAAACTAGAGGCACAAGAAGCAGTGGAAGCAGCAAAGTTTGAACTCGGTCAAGAAGATAGAACCGGCGGTTCTTTGTCATCTGTAGATGAAGGTTTAGCAGATTTGCCCAACGGCTACGGCGAAAGCCGGGTTGTTTTAATGCCCCGCGACCCAGAATGGGCCTACACTTACTGGGATATTCCCAACGATCGCAAAGAAGAATTGCGTCGCCAAGGAGGACAGCAACTCGCCCTGCGGATCTACGACGTTACAGATGTTAACCTCGACATTCAAAGCCCGCACAGCATTCAAGAATATCCCTGCGACGAATTGGCGCGGGAATGGTATGTGCCAATCCCCGTGAGCGATCGGGACTACGCGATCGACATCGGCTACCGCTGTGCAGATGGCCGCTGGCTGGTATTAGCTCGATCGGCCGAAGTCCGCGTTCCTCCCGTCTATCCCAGCGACTGGATTGAAGATCAATTCATCACCCTCGATTGGGAAGAAGAATTGCAGGGCAAAACCTTCGCGGAACTGGTTCCTCCCGCCAAGAAACTCGCACAAGCAGTCAATGGCAATGGTTACAGCACCAGCAACGCCATCTACGAACAAATCTTCGGCATGGCAGAATCTGCCGAATCCCTGCGCGTAGCGGGTTCTGTCTTCGGTTCCATGCAGCACGTCGCCGGTTCCGTCCAGCAAGTCGGCATCCACGAACAAGCTCTCAGTTCCTACGTGTTCCCCTCCGGCGTCGGAATGTGGGCGGCTCCCACAATGTCCGGCCTCACCGCGTCGGGTGTCGGTATGTCCGGGCTCACCACGTCGGGTGTCGGTATGTCCGGTCTCACCGCGTCGGGTGTCGGTATGTCCGGCCTCACCATGTCGGGTGTCGGTATGTCCGGTCTCACCATGTCGGGTTTCGGTATGTCCGGTGTCGGTATGTCGGGAGTTGGCTTCGCCGCCCCGATGCGCCCCCGCCAGTTCTGGTTAGTTGCTGATGCCGAACTGATCGTCTACGGCGCCACCGAACCAGACGCTACCGTCTACGTAGGCGGACAGCCGATTAAACTCAATCCTGACGGCACTTTCCGCTTCCAGATGTCTTTCCAAGACGGCTTAATCGACTATCCGATTTTTGCAGTAGCAGCAGACGGCGAACAAAACCGCGCCATCCACTTGAAATTCAACCGCGAAACCCCAGAACGGCGCACCAATACCAAGCAGGATGCTGTGGTGGAATGGCTGGGCTAATTGCAAAGGTCGATCTATCAATGGGTGATAATGCAGGTTTGTGCCAATTTTTTAACCATCACAAGGCATAGCCTCAGCCGAGCCTGATTTGTTAAGGTTAATCCCAGACAACAACCCATAACACCCCCTATACACCGTTCTCCTGTTTTGAGGAGCGGTGTTTTTTGTATTTAGGACTTACTTAGAAACCGGGTTTTTAGAGCAGAATAGCTCGTCGATCGGGCGATCGACAAAAGTTATACTCATTCTTAACTGGAGTTTAGAGCAGCACTTTTGAGTAAGCTTAACTTAGGAATGAAAAATAAATAAGGTGACTAATAGAGCAATAGTTGACCTTGGATCAAGGCTTCTGGGGTTTAATTGTGCAAGTTATTAATTTTTCATTCCTTATCATTAATTGGGAATACATTATTTTCATCCAGCTCTTTGTCTTCCTCAGTAATTGACGAAGCTACCATCCTGAGGGTGACAGTTTCTTTAAAAGATTTGTAGTTGCCGACGCTGAATCCAATCAGCATAACTTGCCTCCGATCGCCTAAATTAGTATAACGTGCAAATTTGGCAATTTTTTCTATGATAACACAACCAGCTACCTCAGCTAACATCAAGTGCTAACCATGCGAATTCTCCAAATTATCCCCTCAATTTCCCTCGTCTACGGCGGGCCAAGTCAAATGGTACTCGGACTTTCTGCGGCCCTCGCTTCCCAAGGCATTGATGTCACAATTATCACTACAGATTCTAACGGAGATATCGGTCAACTTCCTTTAGATGTTCCTTTAAATCAACCAATACAACAAAACGGCTATCAGATTATTTATTTCCGCTGTTATCCGTTTCGTAGATATAAGTTTTCACTCTCGTTATTGCAGTGGTTGAATCAAAATGCGCGACAATTTGACCTCGCTCACATTCACGCTCTTTTCTCGCCAGTAACTACCGTCGCTGCTACAATTGCTAGATATCACAATTTGCCATATATTATGCGTCCCTGCGGTATGCTTGACCCCGCAGATTTGCAGAAAAAAAAGCGCTTGAAACAGATTTATGCCACGGTTTTAGAACGTCCTAATTTAGCAGGTGCTGCTGCAATTCATTTCACAAGTAAAGAAGAAGCTAAAATCTCAGAAAGATTTGGTTTGGGCAGCACAGGCAAGATGCCTGTGCCACGGGATTTGGACTCCACCGGCAAGATGCCTGTGCCACGGGATTTGGACTTCACAGGCAAGATGCCTGTGCCACGGGATTTGGACTTCACAGGCAAGATGCCTGTGCCACGGGATTTGGGCTCCACAGGCAAGATGCCTGTGCCACGGGA
>NZ_JAUBPT010000163.1:6929-17762 GCF_036700905.1 Microcoleus sp. S13_C3
TTTGGACTCCACAGGCAAGATGCCTGTGCCACGGGATTTGGACTCCACAGGCAAGATGCCTGTGCCACGGGATTTGGACTCCACAGGCAAGATGCCTGTGCCACGGGATTTGGTGATTCCATTGGGGGTGACAGCAGGTTTGTTTTCTAAGAGATTGCGGGAATCTGAAGTGCCAATCATCTTATTTATGTCGCGAATTGAACCTAAAAAAGGGCTTGATTTGTTAATTCCAGCATTAGAAAGTATTTTGGCATCTGGCATAGACTTTCACTTTATTTTAGCTGGTTCAAATCCCCAAGATGCTGATTATGAAACACAAATTAAAGTAAAAATTCAGAATTCAAGCTTAGCAAAATACACAACAATAACTGGCTTTGTGAGCGGTGATTTAAAAGTTGAACTGTTGACAAAAGCAGACTTATTTGTATTGCCTTCTTATTACGAAAACTTTGGCATTGCTGTAGCAGAAGCGATGGCCGCCGGTGTACCTGTCGCGATTTCCGATCGCATACATATTGCGGAAGACATACAGCAAGCAGAAGCTGGTTGGGTGGGGCCTTTGGAAGTAGGGGCGATCGCCAATTCAATTAAATCAGCACTTCTGAATCCACAGGAGCGCCAACGGCGGGGATTGAACGGCAAAAAGTATGCCGAAAAGTATTATAACTGGGAGGCGATCGCCCAGCAAACCATCGATGCTTACCAGGAGATTTTGTCATCTATAGCAGAAGGAAGAAGGAAGAAGGAAGTTCGGCAACGGATTCTGTAACGGATGTAACGGATGTAACGGATGTAACGGATGTCAGGAAGAAGGAAGAAGGAAGAAGGAAGAAGCAATAAAATCAATTGTTTCAGCCATTAACAACGTCCTAACCGTCTTGACGGTTGCTATATTGACTAATGTGACTGGGGTTTACCTTTTACTTCTTCTCCTGCTG
This sequence comes from Microcoleus sp. S13_C3, assembly GCF_036700905.1. Classification (NCBI taxonomy): domain Bacteria; kingdom Bacillati; phylum Cyanobacteriota; class Cyanophyceae; order Oscillatoriales; family Microcoleaceae; genus Microcoleus; species Microcoleus sp. S13_C3. The sequence goes on from NZ_JAUBPT010000163.1 coordinate 7,868, forward strand.
CGAGTTCTTGTACTGCTGCTATCAGAATTTGCAGGCGAGATTTTTTCAACGCTGCTACTACTTTTAACAGCAGTAGACTCAGAGCTTGAGGTAGCAGTCGCGGATTTTCTTCTAATTATAATCGGAACATTAACAGATCGACCGCAGGGCCGACCAAAGGAGTCTATTTTCCTTCGATAATCGCAGATTGCAGCCTCTGCACTCGGTTCTTGACAATCATTAATAAAGCTTTGTGCTAATTTGTAATTATTTCCGTCTCCCTGCTTTAAGAAAAGTTCTCCCGCTTGTTGAAAGTCCGCTACTGCTGGCGATTTTGTTCCCAACATACAGCGAATAGCACCTCGTTCCAAATAAGCCAAACCATAATTAGGATTAACGCGAATAGCTTGTTCGTAATCGCCGATCGCCTTTTGCTTGTTTCCCAATTCATAGTATGCTTGACCGCGACCGAAATAAGCTTCTGCCAAGTTAGGATTAAATTGCAGCGCTCGATCGTAATTGTAAATTGCCTGCTGCTTGTTTCCCTGTTGGCCAGTAGCAATTCCCAATCCGAGGTAAGCTTGAGGTATGTTCGGATTCAGCGCTAAAGCCTGAGTAAAATTGGCGATCGCCCCCGCAACATCTCCCTTTTGAACTTTTAAAGAACCTTGATTGCTAAAATGTGCAGCTTTTTGAGCGAGCGCAACTCTTTGACTGATCACAGCGTGATTGGCTCGGTAATTAGATAACTTATTTTGAGCTATATTATAAATCGGTGTACGTGAATCTATCGCTTCTAAGAGTGCGATCGCCTGTTGCCATTTACTTTGCGACTGCTGCCAAACTTCGATCGGATGAGGCGGTTTTTGCACAACCACAGCAGCTTCCATCGCCAATTTTTGAGCCGTTGCTAGACTTTCTGCCGCCTGTAAGTTTTGCTGTACAGGAACCAAACTCGGGCGCAGTTTAAGCAAATCAGCTCTAGCTTGTTGATATCCAAAGCCGGGGAAGTTAGGAATTTTCTCTAAATTGGCGATCGTTTCTTTAAGTCGTTTATCCAAACTTCTGAGCAGATTTACATCGGTGGCTTTCCCTGCATTCTGCGTTTCCACTGCCAGTATTTTCGCTTGCGTCAGCGTTTCATTTGCCGATCGCATAAAGGCGATCGTCCCTACACTTGTTCCCAACACCAAAACCCCTAAACCTGCTAATAAAGCTGCGGGTATTTTTCGACTTCGCGAATTATTATTAACTTGATTGTTAATTCGTGATGGCTGTACCCTTCGAGTCTGACGATACTGTTCCGCTTCCGGTTCTGAATCCACCTCCAAATCCCAAGCCGGCAACTGCAAATCATCTGCTGCTGTGACCGCTGCCAACTCCCTACTAATGGGAGCAATATTATTGCTGTTTCCGCTTTTATACTTGTCAACCAAACTCTGCAATCCTGCTTGATATCCTTCTCCTACTGCCTGAAATCTCCACTCTCCATTCTTTCTATACAAACGACCAAACTCTACAGCAGTCTCTCGCGAAAAGTTCTCTTTTAATTCATACCGAACCAGTTCGCTTCCCGTTTCCAAATTGGTAATTTTGATAAAAGCATTTTTGATATTGCTAAAATTTGCCTTGATTTTATCTGCTTCGTGAATAGTGACCGCAAAAGTTATTTCCTCAATTTCAGGATGAATTTTATCTAAAATAACGCCGTAAATAGTTTTATTCTTTTGACCTCTGTTGTTTTTGTCAGGAATTGATTGCAGTACCGAACCGTCACAGGATTGCAGATTATTGTAAAATATCAAATATTTATCGTTAGGTATTTTGCCGTCAGCACCTAGCATAAAAGCAGAGACATCTATCTCGTAGCTTTGTCCTGCCTCTGTCGCCTGCCAACCGAGGGCGATCGCCATTTTTTTTAAACCGGGCGCTTCTTTAGAGATATTAAATCTCTCACCCTTACTTAATTGCATCCCCATCTGCTTATTTGTTAAATATAAAAATTTATACTACTCATCTTAAGGTTAAGTGGCACAAGAAGTTCTTTAATTAATGAAATTTAACAGAGTTTCTCTAATCGCAGGCTTGATTAAAAATATCTGGTGTCTGTATCTGAATTTATTGAAATTTACTTAGAGAGAATTACCTAAGTGAAAACCGGGCTTGCTGTCAAAACCGATTTCTACAATTGAACTTAATTTGACATGGGTTTGGAGCATTTTCAAAACTAGGTAGCAAGTTAACAAAGTTACCAAATGCTCCAGACGAGACTGTTCCGCTTCCGGTTCTGACTCCACCTCCAACTCCCCAGCCCAAAACTGCCAGTCATCTGCTGTTCCCGTTGCCAACTCGTGAGTAATGGGAGCAATTTTATTATTATTTTAGCTGCAATACTTATCAACAAAACTCTGCAATCCTGCCTGATATCCTGCTCCTACCGCTTGAAATCTCCACTCTCCATTCTTTCTATACAAGCGACCAAATTCTACAGCACTCTCTCGCGAAAAATTTTCTTTTAATTCATAACGAACAAGTTCCTTTTCTGTATCCAAATTGTAAATTTTGATAAAAGCATTTTTTATATGGGTAAAATTTGCATTATTTTTTTCGGCTTCGTGAATAGTGACAACAAAAGTTATTTCCTCAATTTCAGGATTAACTCTTTTTAAGATAACGCCGTAAATCGTTTTATTCTCTTGACTTCTGTTGTTTTTATCTCGAATCACTTGCAGTACCGAACTGTCACCGGATTGCAGATTATTGTAAAATATCAAATATTTATCGTTAGGGATTTTGCCGTCAGCACCTAGCATAAAGGCAGAGACATCAATCTCGTAGCTTTGTCCTGCCTCTGTCACCTGCCAACCGAGGGCGATCGCCATTTTTTTTATACCGGGCGCTTCTTTAGATATATTAAATCTCTCACCCTTACTTAATTGCATTGCCATCTGCTTATTTGTTAAACATCAAACTTTATAGCGTTAATGTTAATATTAAGTGGGACAATAACTTTTCTTCTTTAAGAAAACTTAATATTTTGCCTCTAATAGCGGGCCAGATTAAAAATATGTGCTACCGCTCTCCGAATTTATTGAGATTTACTGAGAGAGAATTACCTAATAAGCAAAAACCGGGCTTTCTACAAAACCCGGTTTCGACAATTGAACTTAATTTGACTCTACTTTTGAGCATTTTCTGAACTAGGTGGCAGCGTCACAAAATTACCAAAAGCTCCAACCGTTTGATAGCTTTTTTTGCCCAGTTCAGTTGTATAAATGCTGACAACGCCTAAATTCTGACGCTGGGTTGTATTGTCGAGCAAGCTTTCGATCGTGCCCCGCTGCGAAGTCAGCAAATTCTTGCAACTGCCGATCAAAGTATCTGTAATGCCGCCCAAAGCTTTCGGCACGCGAGAATCTTTGCACACAGTGCTTTCCAACTCGTTTTGGAGTACGCCGGAAGCATAAGTTAGGTATTGATCTCTCCCAGGATTTGTAAATGCCATGCCGGCAGCCAGAAGAGTCAGGGCGATCGCGACTTTTCCCACATTGCCGAAAAAATTAGAAGTTGACTTGTTAGTATTCATTGCGTTATCAATATTCATTTTTTTTAGCCCCGTTGATTCATAAGCTTCTCTTGATTTAAACTACACCTCTTCAGAAACCGATTTCCGAAAGGAGGGGACAGTTTTTAGATTGGAGGCCAGTTGCGAGTAAGCCTCTCACTGGTTTACCTTCACTCTAACAATAGTAACGACTATTATTCCCACAGCCAGAGAAAGATTAAGCACTACCAAGATATACTTGGGTGTCCTACCGGACGGGTGGCGGCTATTTTTCCGATTTTCGGAGAGAAACTCTGCACTGCGACAAAGCTTACTAACGAAAATCGGAAAAATCCCGCTGGAAAAAAGATATCCTTGAAAAAGGCGCGAACTGGGGCAGCACCAGCGGAGGGGTAACACCCTGTGAAATCTCGTGTAAGAGATAGCGCCGCAACCTAAAATTAGATTTTAGATTTTAGATTTTAGATTTTAGATTGGACAAGCTCAGAGACAAGTTCTTTAAAAAGCAACTTGACTGCTTTGGCCGCGACACGCGATCGCACTAACCGCACCGGCCGACCGCTCAACTTTTCCTCATCCATAATTGCACCGAGTCGATCGCCAATATCATTAGCAAGCCGAGTACGGGCTGGTTCAATCCTAGTAAAAATCCACTGCCACAAGGCAGTTCGACAAATGTCAGAGCCGCCGCTAACTTTAGACTTTTGCAAATCACCGCTAGACTCTTGAGACGGAGCATAGCCCAAAGCCTTCATAAATCGGCGAAGAGACAAATGCCGCTTAGTAGGTTTGCCAGACTTACGCCCTTTACGAATCTTCACATCTGGTTTGCCGTCGAGCAAATAATTTTCAAACGGGTATATTTGCGACAATAAAAGGGCTTCAACTCTGCGACCGAATCCAAACCGGGCAAAAACTTTGCGATACGGCAAAAACTGAGACTCTGACACAAGCTTGGAAAGTTGAAACTCAAGCACCATCTCTTCTTGCTGGATATCACAGATACGGGCAGCATGGCGGCGCAGTTCGTCAGTGATTCCAAGTCCGATCGACTTTTGCAACATCAAATCGTACTTAACAGAATCTCGCTGACCACACAACCACCCCCAAAGTAGCGGCACCTTTTCACCCAGTCGCACCGATCGCACAAGCGCAACTTCTGGAAACTGCCAAGCCAAATCTTGACGGGCACGATTAATGATGGGTGACTGCACACGATTCAAATGGGCAAGCCGAAGGACGAGCCGACGAATTTCGACAATCGTTTGCGATCGGACCTGAACAAACCGCCGGGGAACTTCAAGAAAATCCCAACCATAAATCGCCAGAGCAAGCGCATCGGCATCATCATCTTTATCAGGCAGTCCCAGATGGTGCTCGCGAAAACTCCTCAATTCCTTGTGACCGACTAGCCGCACTTCCACACCGGCCCGCACAAGCTGAGTTCCCCAGAGACGAGAATAATTAACCCCGGTGGGCTCCATCACTGCGATCGTATTGTCCGTATCGCCACCAATCAATGCTAACAGTCCAGCAATTCCAAAGGCTGTAGCATCAAACTTGTGAAAATCATAATCATAATAAAATTGTCGAGGTTCAGTTGGTTTCTCTAGCAAAAGGCAAGCAGAAACTGAGGCCTTGCTGATATCAAGTCCGATAATTTGCATTCAATTTTTACAGGTGATAATTTCCAAATCCCCATAGCAAAGCTTATGAATCACCCAAAGGCCAGAAGCCTAATTCACTCTTAAAGCTATAAATTGCAGGGGAAGATTGCAGTCAATCAACAAGTAACCGAGCTTATGAAGATAAAAAAGCCACTACAGCTTGTTTCCTTTTTAAAGCCCTAAGTTACAAATTGATTGACCGACGGACGATTTGGACTCAATCCGCGACTCCCCCTTTTAAAGGGAGGTTTCGGCCGCTGAGTTAGGCAGCCATCATCAGGCGATTTAAAAACAACATCCAAATCTGCCAAAATTGCTTGTTGGTCTGACGTATATTCAACATCAACAGTCTGTTCATCCGATCGCGCACTAGAAAATTCTTCCTGTTCATCATTAGATAAATTATCTTCAGGAACCAATTCACCACCAATCAAATACTCAAGATACTCTGATACCGACATTCCAGCAGCAGCAGCTTTTTCTTGCAAAAGCTTGTAAGCTTTCCCCTTAATACGAACTTGCTTGGCTCTGTCCTCTGGATTCTCATCTAAAGTTTCTTGAATTTTAGCCACTGTTATGTTCTCAGGAGGAAAACCATCAATAACGGTCTGCCATTTGTCCCCAAGCTGGGAATCACCATACTTGTCAACTTTTACAAATTTAAGTAGTGGCAAAGCTTGAGATACCGATGTGGGAAGAATTTTGAAGTTAGCTTTGATAAGTCGCAGGCAAACTTGAGCAGCTTGGATAATCTTTTTGCAGTAGAAATGGGATCGACCTAAAGCAAGTTTGCAATATTCGGCAAAATCCTGGTACTGCCGTTTATATAAGCGATAACGACAAACAACGTCGAGCATGATTCCTTGACGCACGTAATCTAAGAAACTACGCTTAATTCTCTGGGTGAGTAGAGCAATATCATTATGCGGTACTTCCTGAGAAATTTCAGATTCAAAGTCTAGGAGCGGTTGAAATTCTGTTTCTGGGGGTTCCCAGAAAATATCGTTAAAATCGGCAGTAATTTCCATAATGTTGCTTATCTCTCCCTGTATTCTTTTAAATTTTGGGAAATTTGGTGAACTATTTCAGCTTCCTGCTGGACAGATGTCTCTGAAAAAATCGTGTCAGTCACGACTAGGACTTCTGCTAATACCTCTTCCTCGCTCCACCCACGCGCATTGGCTAGAAATAGAATAGCAGTCCTTGCTTTTAGTGCTTCAAATGCTATAGCAGATTTGTCTGGTTGAGGCAAATTATTTAAACTGATTACTCTCTCTGAATCAGTTTCATCCCCAGTAACATCGCAGTCAGCAATGATACGAATAGATTCTAATTTGATTTCACAAAGACCTGCCTGAGTATAAAGAGTTTGAGCGAATGCTGAAAGTGCGCGGTAATGCCCTGGATTGCTCGAAATAAAGTTCGATATCAAAAGGTCAATCTCTGCCATCTGCTGTTTTATAGCATCGTCAAGCGGGGGAAGTTCTGAATGTCTAAATGTGTAAATGTTTGAACATTCCATAACTCTAAAACTCCCTCGAATCATCGTCATCGTCATACTCAGCAGAATCAAAAGGGATAGGGTCAACTTCAGCCTCCACAGCAACACCAGAATCTATAAGTTTATCAGCAATAAACAAAGAATATGAATCAGGGTCAATACCCAGTCGCTGAAGGAAAATCTGAAGTCGCTGCAATTGGTTTGTAGCAATTTCTATTTTCTTGTTGAGATGCTGAAGAGTACGCTCTTTGTTAGAAATTTGTTTCTCCAAACCAGAAAGATTAAGTAAGAGAGTATTCTCTGCACCTGACTGTTGCAACAATTCATCGACTTGGACTCTTAAAAAAGAATAAGCTTCAGAAAAAGTTTCTGCATCAGCAGCAATTTCAACATTGGATTTACGGTCAAACTGACCCCATTCATCACGCTTGTAAACCGGAACAGAAATTTTAACGTTAATCATTGCAATAATTGGTAGTTGGTACGGAAGAAGCGATCGCCCTTTATCCTTCAAAAAGCGATCGCGCAAAGGAGCAAGATAGCAAGCTAGATGGAAGAGAAAATCAAAATACAGCATCACCTCCTGGAGGCGATCGCCCTGAATGACTACTGCTGACAGAAGCAATATCATCAGTTTGCTCGATCACCTGCGGGGGAAACTTGGGAGGCTTAGGACCAGGCAACCGTACAAAAATCCCTGTATCAGGCGGTTCATACCAGTCAGAAGGACAAGGTGCCCAGTAAACCATAGAATCTAGGGAAACTTCCACAGGCTCAAGATTCTCAGCATCCCAAGCAGCCATCGCCTCAAAAAAGTCATCAAGGGAGTCAAAATCGTCAGGGTCTGGCGGTTCATCAGTGGCGACTATCTCGAAATCAAGCAAATTCAGTTGCCCGTCGGCATCAGCCTGATAATGAATTTCAGGGTGTGGAGGAAAGTAGCGAGCCAAAAATCTATCAGAAAAAGTGACACCGGGGAAAGTTTCGGCCACTGGTACGATCGGCTCCTGGACTGGCTCGACTTCGACACCGGGGGAAGTTTCAATCAGCGCAGAGATATCCGTTTCAAGGGAAAACCGAAGCAAAAGCGCATCAAAATCATCAATAGGTCTATCCCACAAGGATTCCTCCACCCGTCCGAATCCCCTAGGAGCTCTCATCATTGATTGAATTTGAATCAAAAGAGTAAGCTCACGGCGAATCTCCTTAATCCAAGAAGATCGATGTCTCTTGTTACCGTAGAAAGAAAGTTCATCCTTCAGAGCCAAAAACCTCGATGTCTTCAATCTCAAATTCTGAAGCTGTCCCAAAGACTTCTCCGCTAAAGACTTATCGGTATCCCGACACAGTTCTAAGAGTTCGAGAAAGGTTAACTCGCGAAATTCAGCGAGATTAAGGGACTCAATCGAACGCTTCGGGATGCTAGAAGAATTTTCAGTTTGTGCGATCGCCTCCTGAAATTGAGGTTCGACACCGGGGGAAGTTTCGGCCGCCAGTGTAATCGGCTCCTGAACTAGCTCGACTTCGACACCGGGGGAAGTTTTGGCCGCTGGTGCGATCGCCTCCTGGACTGAATCAGTTTCGACACCGGGGAAAGTTTCAATCAGCAGCAGAAGCGGAAGCTCGACGCCGACAATCACATCAATCCAAGCTTGGCGGCACCGACGATCGCCCGACGGGACAACATCGAGTTCACGGGCGATCGACTTGAGTTCACCAAAGATTTTTGCTTGAAGCTGTACGGCAGTGTAGGTGTACATAGTTTGAGGGAAAGGGCTTGAGCCTTCTAACACAAGCCCAGAGAGAGTTACAGGGGTATCTGAAACTAAACTAAATCTATTATAAGTCATACTTGTGACCTATGTCAAGACTATGACCTATAATTAAACAGAATTAGCAAACAACGGTTTCTCAGTTGAAGGCGAGGAAGAAGGCTCGTGATATAAAAAATCACCAGGCTGCAACTGAAAAACTTCACAAAGGCAATCCATAACTCTTTCGTTAGGGACATAAAATTCATCACTCATTAACTTAAGACAAGTACCTTGCCCTAAATGAGTTAAAACTCTCAACTTATAAGCATTAATCTCTAAAGGTGACTCATTAGGCCACCTAGCTTCAAAAAAATGCCGACACTTATCATTCAAAACTTCAGGGACTCTATGTTTCACAGGCATATCAAAGAACAACAGTTATATTGTAAGTCATAAACTTGACTTAGGTCAAACTTGTGACTTACAATAACTATCGTGGTAAACAACACCAGGCAAGCCAAGGTGTAGAAGTCTAAACTTGCCTACCACACATTCTCTCAGCAATTTCAAGTCACCCCGCACCATCGGGTTCTCTCTGAACTATTAGCCGCCGGATGGGGCAACGGCAGCTTTCATTAATGAATTAAAAACTGGCGACACCTGCCTTTAAGTGGTGCGACTGGGGGCGGAGAGCATGCCCATAAACCGTAATAATGTCGGGATGCCATCACCGGCTGACAGGTGATCGGGAATGCCACTTAACACAGGCATGACGCAGACAGAGCGCTGCTGCTAATGAACGCAGAAATTCCTTAAGTTATAAGCCGGAAATCGATGGGCAACGCCAACGCCGCTTAAGGAAATCGTGACAGCCGGGAGAGACCGGCACCTTATTCCTTCTTCCTTCTTCCTTCTTCCTTCTTCCTTAAACTAAGGCTACACATAAAAAAAACTCAAAACCGCTGTAACTATGACAAACACTAAATTTGAATGCTACGTCCAGGAAGCTGCAATCAGTAGCATGACAATATGAACAGCAGTCAACTGCCACTGTTTGACACGAACGCCACCACCGGAAGCACATACAAAGCCGGTGATTACGTAAAGCTGCGAAGAAAACCAGCAGTCGCAGCATGGGTTAAACGCGGCGAAGTTTTCCGAATTGACCAGGTGCACCCCATCAATGGAAGTCTGAAATTCTGGAATCCCCACATTAATCAGTGGGATTTTTTATATCCAGAGGAAGTTAAGTTAACTGTCGAGCCTGTTGTAGGGGAAGTTGCAGCAGCCAAGTTAACTGTCGAGCCTGTTGTAGGGGAAATTGCAAAATCAATTGCAGAGCCTGTTGTAGAGGAAGTTGCAGCAGCCAAGTTAACTGTCGAGCCTGTTGTAGGGGAAATTGCAGAATCAATTGCAGAGCCTGTTGTAA